>JBJMTY010000225.1:0-7008 GCA_045811445.1 Allosphingosinicella sp.
GCGCGCGAGCTGGGCATCAAGACCGTGGCGGTGCACTCCACCGCCGACAACGAGAGCCTCCACGTGAAGTTCGCCGACGAGGCGATCTGCATCGGCCCGCCGCCGGCATCGGAGAGCTATCTCAACATCGCCGCGATCATCGCCGCGGCGGAAATCTCCCACGCCGACGCGATCCACCCGGGCTACGGCTTCCTCTCCGAGAATGCCCGCTTCGCCGAGATCGTCGAATCGCACGGCATCGTCTGGATCGGTCCCAAGCCCGAGCATATCCGGGTGATGGGCGACAAGATCGAGGCGAAGCGCACCGCCGCGAAGCTCGGCCTCCCGCTCGTCCCCGGCTCCGACGGCCCGGTCGAGGGCATTGGCGAGGCGCGCGAGGTGGCCCGCGCCGCCGGCTATCCCGTCATCATCAAGGCGGCTTCGGGCGGCGGCGGGCGCGGCATGAAGGTGGTCCGCTCCGAGGACGAGCTCGAGACCCAGATCAGCCAGGCCCGCTCCGAGGCCAAGGCGGCGTTCGGCGACGACACCGTCTATCTGGAGAAATATCTCGGCGACCCGCGCCACATCGAGTTCCAGGTGTTCGGCGACGGCAACGGCAAGGCGGTCCACCTCGGCGAGCGCGACTGCTCGCTCCAGCGCCGCCACCAGAAGGTGCTCGAGGAGGCCCCTTCCCCGGTCATCTCACCCGCCGAGCGCGACCGCATGGGCGGCATCGTCGCCAAGGCGATGGCCGACATGGGCTATCGCGGCGCCGGCACGATCGAATTCCTCTACGAGAATAATGAATTCTACTTCATTGAGATGAACACCCGCCTCCAGGTCGAGCATCCGGTGACCGAATATATCACCGGCATCGACCTCGTTCGCGAGCAGATCCGCGTCGCGGGCGGCGAGGGCCTCTCCTGCGAGCAGGACCAGATCCAGTTTCGCGGCCACGCCATCGAATGCCGGATCAACGCCGAGGACCCCCAGACCTTCGCCCCCTCGCCGGGGCTGGTGAAGAATTACGTCGCCCCGGGCGGCATGCACGTCCGCGTCGATAGCGGCCTCTACGCCGGCTACCGGGTGCCGCCTTATTACGATTCGATGATCGCCAAGCTGATCGTCTACGGCTCGAGCCGCGAGCGCTGCATCATGCGCCTCAGGCGCGCGCTCGAGGAATTCGTCGTCGACGGCCTCAAGACCACCATCCCCCTCCACCAGAAGCTGGTCAACGACCCCGAATTCCAGCGCGGGGACTATACGATCAAGTGGCTCGAAGAGTGGCTTAGCCGCGCCGACTAGGGCGCCCCCCGGCCCCCAGCCGTTCAATCTCATCCGCTTTGGCGATCGGGCCGGGGCGGCGATTGTGGGCTCGTTCCGGGCGTGTTACCTTTCCGCGTGGCGAGGGGCCGAAACGGCGCGCCGGAAGGGGGGCTGTCATGGTGGGGGTTCGTTTGCGCGCGGCATTGCTCGCGGCGTCGGTGGGATTGTGCGCGGCGGGGATGGCGGCGGCCCAGAGCGGAGCGCCCGTCTATCTCGACCAGGGCTCCGACTGGACCCAGTCGCGCCGCATCCAATTCTACACGCAGGACCAGGGCTCGCAGATCATGCCGCTCTTGTGGCTGCGGGCGCTCAAGCTGCCCGACGGCTCGCCGTTCCTCGCCAGCAACCTCGCGCGCTACGGCTACCTCCCCAATCCGGCCAGCGCCGCCGGCCTGCCGGTCGGCTTCACCTCCGCCACGTTCGGGGGCCGCGAATTCGCCGGCATGACCTGCGCCGCCTGCCACACCCGCGAGATCGCGGTGGCCGACAAGAGCTACCGCGTCGACGGCGGGCCGGCGATCTCGGACTTCGGCGGCTTCCTGATCGACCTCGACGCCGCGGTCGGACGGGTCCTGAACGATAACACCGCCTTCCACGATTTCGCGGTGGCGGTACTCGGCGGCGACGCGTCGAACCCCGCCAAGGTCAAGGCGCTGAAGCAGGAGCTCAGCGTCTATCATCAGCGCGAGCATGCGATCGTCAGCCGCTCGCTGCCACACTCGGACCTGTGGGGCCTCGGGCGGCTCGACGCGGTCAGCATGATCTTCAACCGCCTCGCCGGGCTCGATATCGGCCCGCCGCCGACCTATCTGATCCCCGGCAACATCGTCGCGGCCTCGTCGCCCGTGCGCTATCCCTTCCTATGGAACGCGCCGCGCCAGGACTTCACGCAATGGCCCGGCTTCGCCCCCAACGGCAACGCCATCCTCGGCCTCGCCCGCAATTCGGGCGAAGTCTTCGGCGTCTTCGCCACCTTCCATCCGCGCAAGGACGCGTTCGGCCTCGCCGACTTCCACACGAACAATTCGGCCAATTACCGCGGCCTCAACGCGGTCGAGGATCTGCTGTGGAAGATCGGCCCGCCGAAATGGCCGTTCGCCGTCAATGCCGGCCTCGCCGCCCAGGGCGCGCCGATCTACCAGCAGCATTGCGCGGCCTGCCACGGCGAGAAGGAAGGGGAGATGCGCTCCCTGCTCTACAAGACCTGGGCGACGCCCAAGCAGGACGTCGGCACCGATTCGCGCGAATATGACGTGCTCAGGCGCAAGGTCGACACCGGCTGGCTCGGCAACCAGCGCCTGCCCATTGCCATCATCTCGCCCAAGCTGGGCAATCCCGCCACCGCCGTCGACCTGCTCCGCGTCTCGGTGATCGGCGCGATGCTCCAGCATCCGCTCGATCTGCCCCTAGTGACGACGGGCGGGATCACGGCGGCCTCCAACGCGAAGGCGGCCCGCGATCAGCTCACCATCGCCGATGCGCAATGGAAGCAGCGGACCGCGGCCGTGAGCGCCCAGCAGGCCAGCTTCGCCTACGAATCGCGCGTGCTGCACGGCATCTGGGCGACCGCGCCCTATCTCCACAACGGCTCGGTGCCGACCCTCGCGGCCCTGCTGACCAGCCCGGAGAGCCGCCCGGTGAGCTTCGCCGTCGGCCGCTATTACGACACCCAGGCGATCGGTCTCGCCGTCGATCAGCAGGGCACCGGCGGGACCCGCGTCACCACCGGCTGCGACCAGCGCAATTCGGGCAACAGCCGCTGCGGCCACAATTTCGGCACGGGCCTCACCCCGGCCGAGAAGGCCGCTCTGCTCGAATATCTCAAGACCCTCTGAGGCGGCGGGCGATGGGCCAGTATCTCGACCGCATCGACGCCGCTTCCCCGGCGGAGAAATGGCCGCTCGTCCGGCAGCTGATGCTGAAGGAGCGGCAGCCTTTCTTCGCCGAGCTGCGCGCCGAGCGGCCGGTGCTGGAGCTGCCCGACGACCTCGTCTTCGTCACCCGCCACACCGATTGCACGCTCGTCCTCCAGCGCTGGCACGATTTCGGCGTCGATCTCTACAAGCCCAAGCAAGGCGCCTATTTCATGGCGCAGGACGACACCGCCGACCATTGGCGCGACAAGTCGATCATGAAATCGATCCTCGACTTCGAGGAGATACCGGCGATCCGCACCTTCGTCGGCGAGGAAGCGGCCCGCATCCTGCGCGACGCCAAGGGCAGCCTCGACGCGCCCCAGCAGCTCACCCGCATGGTGCCGGCGCGGCTCGTCCAGGAATTTTTCGGCTTTACCGGCAGCGACGCCAAGAAGCTGATCGAATGGTCCTACTGGAACCAGATGGACGCGTTCCACAACCAGCCGTTCGATGGCGACGTCATTTCCGATCCGGACCATATCGTCCAGCAGCGCAAGCGGTCCTTGTTCATGCTGGCGCTCTATCTCGGCCGGATGATGATCGTGCGCGGGGCGCAGATGGCGCTGCACCGCCACAAGCACGATCCGGTCACCCGCCTGCTGCGCCTCTCTCTGTCCAAGGGCCTCGATTTCCCGCTCAAGAAAGTCGTGCTGAACGCCGGCGGCCTGCTCATCGGCACGATCGAGACGACCTCGGGCACGGTCAACAACGCGCTGGCCGAATTGCTGTCGCAGCCCGGCCCGCTGGCGGCGGCCCGCGCCGTCGCCGCCAGGCCTGATCCGGCCGAGTTCGACGGCTATGTGTTCGAGGCGCTGCGCTTCAACCCGGTCTTTCCTTATTTCTTCCGCGTCTGCCACACGCCGACCTTGCTCGCCGGCGGGACGCCGGGCGCGAAGACGGTGCAACCCGGCAAGACGGTGATCGCCTGCACCCACAGCGCGATGTTCGACGAGACGGTCTATGCCGATCCGCTGGCCTTCGACCCCCGCCGGTCGATCTGGCAGACCTTCACCCTGGGCTTCGGCCACCACGAATGCCTCGGCCGCGCGATCGGCGCGGCGATGATCCCCGAGATGGTCCGTCAGGTGCTGCTCCTCCCCAACATCCGCGCCGACGGCCCGGTGGTGTTCAAGGAAGGCGTGCCCGAGCACCAGCCGCTCCGCTGGGACGCCTAGCGCGTGGATGAAGCGGGTTGCGCCATCTCGTCATGCCGGACTTGATCCGGCATCCACCTTTTCTACGCCTTGCCCACGATTGAAGATGGACCCCGGATCAAGTCCGGGGTGACGATCCGATCTGAACGTCGGACGGCCTAGGCGCTAAAAGCGCTCCCAGACGAAGATCCCATAGCGCATCGCGCCGCCGCGCAGCGCCAGGATGAGGCGCGGCAGGCTGAGGATGAACTCGCGGCTCTGGGTCGCGCGGCTGAGGGCGAGGCGGCGGATCTCGGCGTCGGTGAAGAAGCGGGCGGCGAGGCGGCGCAGGCAGATCGTCCAGGTGCGGCGGACCTCGCGGCTGACGTCGTCATAGCCGAGCAGGCGGAAGCCCGCTTCGGCGGCGAGCGCCTCGTAATCGGCGCGGCTGCCCATGCTGGGGAGGCGCCCCTCGCGGCAGATCGGCTCGAGCAGGTGCCGGACCTGCCGGGGCGTCACGCCCTCCCCTTCCAGCCAGGCGCAGACGACGAAGCGGCCGCCGGGCTTCAGCACCCGGTGCGCCTCGGCGAAGAAGCGGGCCTTGTCGACCATATGCTCCGAGCTCTCGATCGCATAAGCGCGGTCGAAAGCCGCATCGGGCAGGCCATTGTCGAGCCAGTCGCGCACCCGGCAGGTGAAGCCGGGCCGCGTCCGCCCGACCGCCGCCTGCGCCTCCGACAAGGTGAAGCCGGTGACCTCCACGCCCCGATGCTCGGCGAGCCAGCCCGCGGTGGCGCCGTAGCCGCAGCCTATGTCGACGACGCGCTGCCCGGGCGCGAGCGCGAGCCGCTCGGCGACCAGGCGGACCAGCGCCTCGGCGGCTTCGTCGGGGCTCTCGCGGCCGGTCCGCCAATAGCCGTGATGGACATGCTCCCCCCAGATGCGGCGATAGGGGATGTCGAGCTCGTCATAATGGCGCGCGACGTCGGCGGCCGATTGCGGTCGGTTGGGATAGATCACGAGGCCTTAGTGACGCGGCGCGCGGCTCAGGGCAATCGCACGGAATTGTTGAGCCTGGTCACCTCCTCCGCGTCGCCGGGCAGCGCCGCGACGACACGGCCGCCTCCGCGATAGCCGGCGGGAAGGGCGAGGCGCACGATGGCGGTCTTCGGCAGCAGATCGGCCGGCGCGGCCAGGACCGGGACGGACGCGCTCGCCACGACCCGGCCCGCCGCATCCTCCACGCGCACCGTCCCGCCGGGCGCCGCGACGGCGCCGAGGCTGTGCACCGTCACTTCGAGCCGCCCGCCTTTGCGGACGACGTCGTCGGCGCCGATGCCGAGGTCGGGGCGCTGCTCGACCGGCGTCGAGGGCGTCTCCAGCACGAACTCGAAGACGCTGGTCCGGCGCGACGGGAAGACGAGGTCGACCGAGGCGCTGCGCTCCAGCGTCACATTCGTCGTCGCCGGCGTGCCGTCGATCCGGTCGTCGCCGTCGGCATCGGGGCCGACGCTCATCTTCCAGCGGCCCGCGGCCAGGTCCCAGCCGGTCATCGTCGCCGCCTGCGGCTTGTCGCTCATATTGTAGGCGACCACCTTGAAGCGCTCCCGGGTCGCCCCGGGAAGCAGGATGGCGACCTGCTCCGCCCCGTCCGGATCGGCGAAGCGCCAGCTCACCACGTTGCCGGGCACGGTCTGGTTGCGGCGGAGCGCGATGCCGCCGAGGCGCTCGCGCTGGAGGATCTCGTTCGGCTGGTCGACGCGGTCGGACCACCAATGGCCCTCGGTCAGCATGTACATGTTCTGGCTCTTGGCGCGGATCGCCTCGGCGTGCAGCCGCTCGAGCCAGGCCTTGTCGCCGGTCATCTGCCAGGCGGTATATTGCTCGAAGGCGCCCGAAGGCTTGGCGGCCAGCGCCGCGCCCCAATCCTTGCGGCGGCCGAGCGTATCGAGGATATTCTCGTTGATCTCGGCGATGGTGCCGGGGCTTTCCGCCGCGCGCGCCTCGAGCGGGCGGAGATATTTCGCGTCGCCGGTCCAGCGGTAGGACGCCCAGGCGGATTGGAGCGGCGTGGTGAGGCCGCCGCGGTCGCCGACCCGCTCGGCGTCGGTGCGCCAGTTGATCTCGTTCGGGTAGGACCAGCGGCCGTCGGCGCCCTGCTTGCCATGGGCCATCCAGCCGTCGATCGTGCCGGTGACCAGCGCGCGGGCGGCCGCGTTGGAATTATACTCGCCGATCAGGACGGGGGCGTGGAGGACGGTGAAGGAATAAGGCTTCTGCCATTCCCACGGCCCCTCGCGGTAGATTTTGCGCCCGCCATACCAATTGCTGGCGAAGTGCAGGTGGCCGGCCGGGTTGCGCAGGATGACGGTCTGGAGCGCGCGCACCGTGTCCATCAGCCGCTCGAGCGCCTTGGGCTCGCCCCAGTTCAAATACAGCCGCTCGGCGTCCGAATTGAGGCCCTCCTCATAGGCGTGGAGCTCGTCGGTGGTGATGGTGCCGAGCCCGGCGGTGCGCATGCCGTTGGTGTAGACCGCGTCCGAGAGCGCGCGCAGCGAGGCGTTGATCTTGTCTGGATCGACTCCCATCAGCGCGAGGCCGGGCCATTGTTCGGTGAGGTCGGTATCGTCGGAGATGCCGCCGCCGAAATCGCC
>JBJMTY010000226.1:0-12520 GCA_045811445.1 Allosphingosinicella sp.
GCTCGATATCGACGACGATCTGGTTAAGTGAGATACGCCGCCAATTGTGGCTCTGATCATTATATTCGACGTGGTAGCGGTTGATCCGCTCCGCCTCGTCGAACGAAAAGCGCGCTTCGTAAAGGTCACCTTGAGCAAGCTTGACCACGCCGCGTTCGTTATGAAGCCAGACCAGTTCGTCGGGATAGAGCGCCTCCGGCCCGAGGGAGCCTTTGCTTTCCCGGGCCTCGACGATCAAACCGAACGCGGCGAGAATGCGATCGAGCCGCTGGGCGTGCTCGGTAAGCAGGCCATCACGGTCCTCCGCCACCAGGCGGTCGCCCCGGTCGACCGACAGCAAGGCAGAGATCGACGAGAATCCGCGGACCAGCGCGAATCCCGCCCTAAAGGCCGCGACCACGTGCGGCTGTTCGGACGAGCGCGAGGCGACCCTATCGAAAGGGTCGTCCTTGTAGGCACCGATCAGCCAGTCGATCAACTGTCCAAGCTTATCATGCAGATCCGCTTCGGGCAGGGCGCCGTCCGCAGGCTGAGAGCTGAACAGTGACATATTGTAGGCGGTCGAAAGAATAGAGTCGGATAACGGAATGCCATTGCGGTCCCTGATCTCCGACTGAAGGCTCAGGTGAACGGTATAGCGCCGTTCATACTCCGCTTTACCGTTTCGGAAATTGATCTCCTTAATGAGCTCAAGCCGCTCAAGGTCGGCGAACGCCCGATTCAGCTGCCGACGTGCCCTGTCGTTGTCCTGGCTGTTGTTGATCTTCAGCCGCTCCCTGATTGTCGGGGCGTGAAACAGGACAGCTTTCTCTACCGGCTGGCCGATGAAGGACATGATCTCCACGATGTCGAGGACAAGGGCAGGGTCCTGGCATTTTTTTTCGAGCAGCGCGCGCTCCGACAACACGCCTTGGTAGATTGCGCGCCGCCGCGAGGCGTAGTCTCCCGATTCCTTGTTGCGTCGACGCAGCGCGGCTACGCCGGTTACTTGAAATCGATCCGCCAGGCTGTCGATATAGGATACGCCGGCGGTTGGATCTTCGTACTTGCTTATGTTGATGTGAGCCGGGCTCATCGGGTCGCCGCCCCGCAGGCCCTCGAAATAGCCGCGAATACGATCGGTGCCGATCACCAGGAA
Source organism: Allosphingosinicella sp. (assembly GCA_045811445.1). GTDB lineage: Bacteria > Pseudomonadota > Alphaproteobacteria > Sphingomonadales > Sphingomonadaceae > Allosphingosinicella. The sequence goes on from JBJMTY010000226.1 coordinate 1,139, forward strand.
CTCGATGCCGAGTCCTTCCTTCGCCCTCGAGGCCATGATCCTCAAAAATTGATCGAACTCCGCGCTCAGCGGATGGCCGTTCACGTCAAATATGCGCTCTATTCCCTTGAGGACGAGCAGAAGCGGTCGCTTGGTCGGAACGCCCTTCCAATTCGGATCGGCAAACTGTTTCTCGCGGCTGCGTCCCGACGAAAGGTTCCATTGGCGGCTCTGCTCCGGATCGAAGCGCAGGAGCAGGGCGATGAGAGAAAGAATGGAGTCGGTGTCGAGGCGCATGTTGAAGTTAATGGCCGCCGCAATTCCATCGGTATGCAATTTCTGCCATTTTGCGATAGCTTCTTCGACTAGCGCGGTCTTACCGACGCGGGAGGGGCGGATTAGCACCGTCATGAAGTGGTCAGGCTCGAAGCTTATAATCTCGGTCGGACTGGTCGACTCGACCCATCTGGCCAGCCCAGTATCCAAGCGGCCATGATCGTACCCATGTTGGGCGCGTGTGAAATTGTCTCGCCACCGATCGAGGGGGGTCGGCCGAAGCCGTTTCTGCTGCTCTTCGGCAGCTCTTTGGCTTAATAGGTGAAGCGACCGGTGAAGCTGTTGCCAGCCTAGACCGGTTGGCGCGCTCCCCGGACTATCCAGATCGTCGGTGAAAATCGTCAAAACGCCGAGACGGTGCAGCTTGTCGAGCCGGAAAGCCGCTTTTCGTTCGTCGCGACCGATCTTGGGATAGCCGCGCCCGGCATAAAAGGAACCGGAGTGGCCGCCTTTGCGCAATTCTGGCCAGTCAACGGGCGTATTCCAGATGAGGAAGGCAGGTGCTTTGCGGACGTAAGGATGGTTGCCTACGAACTCGGCCAATGTCGCGTTGATCTCAGGCTCGGACATTCCTAATCCGACGAACAACACAGGGTTACCAGCAAACAATATTCTCAGGGCGTGCTCGAACGGCGCCTTGCCGAGGCCGCTGCGCCGATACAGCCGATCATAGTCGCGGTAGCTCAATATCATTTCGGCGGAATGATCGGCGCGGCCGTGGAGGTGGAAAATATGCTTGTCGTTTTCGGGGCAGCCGATTGCAAACTCAATGAGCGATTCCGGGCGATCCCTCTGTACGATGTCGCTGACGATGCGCTCGCCGTTCGGCAAGGTCCTTATCAGCGAGTAGCCGTCGTCCACGCCGCCGTCCCGGTCAAAAAAACGATGACTCCTGACTAGCTTGTCTATCTTCTCGCCGGGCCGTCTCAGTCCATTTCTCGGTCGCGCGCCGATCTGCATGGCGTGGCATTCAAGCTCAAAGTCGTAATTAGTCGTGACTACCCGGTCGATAAGGAGGTCGTCGAACAAGGCCGTTATGCTGTTGTTGCTTGTGTTAAAGTCCGCCTCCAGCTTCGCCGACCAGAAAAATTTGGCGACCCGATCGGCCACTTTCTGACTGAGCCGCTCATGCGGCCGGATGTGATCCAGCATTTGAGCGACCGCACTGAAGGCCACTCTCCCGTCGAAACGAGCATCCCGTTCCGCCACCTTGAGGATCGTTTCGATCAACTTCGAATATCCGCCGCGGGCTTTCTTCTCCAACTGTGAGGCGCTCAACTCCTTATGGGCCTCAGAGAGAGCGTCCTCTAGCAGCCTGGACCAATTGGGGTATCCGAAGGGCTCGGTTGTATAGGAGCCAGTAAAGGCAATCAGCCGACCAGTTCGGATCGCCCGTATGAATTCCGCAATCGCGAATTGTTTCAGCTTCTCTTCATCAAAATAATGGCGCCTTACATATGTTAGGCCGGAAATACCTTGGCGCATGGCGACCGCCCCCCGCTGATCGTGCATCCTGCCGGTAGGGTAGCGACTTCCATCCTGGGTGCAACTTGCGGGTGCGGCCGCACCGGCCGCCGCCGCTCCGGCGTGACGGCCGTCACGTCATTCCGTCGACGGGGGCGTTAAGCTTGCGCCTTCCATCGCACCCGGAGGGACCAAGATGCGCGTTCATTTTTTCATGGCTGCTGGCACCCTGCTGCTCGCCGCTTCGGCCGCCCTCGCGGCGGACGACACCGCCCACCTCACCGTGCCAGTCAAACCCGGCTCACAGGTGCGGATCACCGGCACGCAGATCGCGGACCGGGGCGATTCCACCTCCACCACCTGGGTAGTCCTCTGGGACAATGGCAAGCTCGCCGCCGTCGACGTCGAGCCGTCGCTCAGGGCCTCGGCCAGCTTCGTGATCACACGTCCGGGCGTGCACCGGATCGATCTCAAGTGTGACAACCATATCGCGCGGGTTGCCTCCTGCACGCTGGAGCGGCCTTAGGAGCGGGGCTCTCCCCCGGCCGGCCCGGCGGCTCTGCGAAGCCGCACTCGGCCAGCTTCCGGGTCGCGGCCCGCGCCACCCGCAGCGCCGCGTACACCCAATCCTCCTCCTCCGCGCGCCGCGGGCTTGGGCGTCGCGGTCCTCGGCGGGGCCGCCGCGGATTGCCGGCATCGGCTCGGTCGCGGCGCGAAACTTCCTCCGGCCGGCGCAGGGGCGGCGCCGGCCGGAGGGCGATTCGCGTGGCCGCGAGGCCTCTGGCTCCCGCCTTACCGGTAGCGGACTACGCGGCAGATGCGTTCGCGGTGGTGGTGGCGCCAGACGTAGCTGCAGGTGCGGCGGCTGTTGTTCGACCAGCCGTAATGATGGCCGCGTTCCCAGCCGTAATGGCGGCCATTGTCGTGGCGGACGACGGTCTCGCGCACGACCGTCCTGTCGCCGTTGGTGCGCACCACGGTGCGCTCGCCGTCGGTGCGGATCACGGTGCGGCTGTGGCCCGGCGGCTGGGCGCTGGCGGCGGCGGCGAGGCCGGCGCCGGAGAGGAGGAGGGCCGCCGCGGCGGCGAGAGTGGAGGCAAGTTTCATGACGCGTTACTCCGAAGGCTCGTTGTGGATCGCCCCTGCGACCCCCGTAACGATTCAGCGGGGCGATAAGGTTCCGCCTCCCTCAGGCCAGCGCGAGCAGCCGGTCGCGTTTGTCGGCGAGCGCCGCGTAGCCGGGCGCGCCGGCGGGGGGGGGGCGGACGCTCGCCATGGCGCGAGCGAGACGGTCGGCGGCCGCTTGGGTGAGCGGGCGGGCGGCGGCGGCGACCGCTTCCATCTCGGCCATCGCGCCCGAGCAGTGCAGCACGGCGTCGTTGCCGGCGTCGAGGGCGCGGCGGGTGCGCTCGCCATGATCGCCCGACAGAGCGTGCATGCCGATATCGTCGGTCATCAGGAAGCCGTCGAAGCCGATCCGGCCGCGGATGATCTCGGCGATGACGATGGGCGACAGGCTGGCCGGGGCGGCGGCGTCCCAGGCGGTGAAGACGAGGTGGGCGACCATGCCCATCGGCGCCGCGGCGAGCGCGCGGAACGGGGCGAGATCCTCGGCCAGCTCGGCGTCGGAGGCGCCGACGACCGGCAATTCCTTGTGGCTGTCGGCGAGGGCGCGGCCGTGGCCGGGCATGTGCTTGACGATGCCGACGACGCCGCCCTCGGCCAAGCCGTCGAGCAGCGCGCGGCCGAGCGCGGCGACCTGCATCGGCTCGAAGCCGAGCGCGCGGTCGCCGACGATGTCGTCCGCATCTTCGCGGCGCACGTCGAGCACCGGCAGCGCGTCGACGGTGACGCCGCATTCGAGCAGCAAGGCGGCGATCGCGCCGGCATTGGCCCGCGCCGCCTCGATCGCGCTCATCGGCGCCTTGGCGTAGAGCCGCGCGAAGGCCTCTCCGGCGGGGAAGAGCGGCCAGGCGGGGGGCTTGAGGCGGGCGACGCGGCCGCCTTCCTGGTCGATGAGGATGGGCAAATCGTCCCGGCCCTCGAGGGCGCGCAGGTCGTCGGTCAGCGCTTTCAGCTGCGCGCGGTCGGCGCAATTGCGCTGGAACAGGATGTAGCCGGCCGGCGCCGCCTCCTTGAAGAAGGCGCGCTCGTCGGGGCTGAGAACAAGGCCGGCGAGGCCGTAGAAAGCGGCTTGCATGGCCCCCTCCTAGGGTCAGCGGCCGGCGTCAGTCCACCCTGAGGCAATTCTCGCCGGCGACGCGCAGGCGGCCGCAGACGTCGGCGGCGGCGGGGCCCGAGGCGCGCAGGCGGTAATAGGTCTTGCCGTTGACGTTGGCCGCAACCACCGTGTGGGCGAGCGGCGCGAGATAGGTGAAGCGGCCGGACAAGCTCTTCCACGCTTTCTCGGCCGACGCGCCGCTCGGGAAGGCGCCGAGCTGGACGGTGGCGCCGCCCGATCCGGCGGCGGCGGCCGGCGCAGGCGCGGGCGCGTTGGTCGGCGGCGGGGCCTTGATGATGCCTTTGTCGCCCGGCGCGGCGGCCGGCGCCCCGGCGGGCGCCCCGGCCGGGGGACGCGTCACCGGCGTTTCGGGCACGGCGTTGGTGTCGATCTTGCCCTGCGGCTCGGCGCCGGCGCTGGCGGCGAAGGCGGTGTCGCCCTCGCCCTGGACGTTCATGCCGCCGGGATTGTCGGGCTTGGCCTTATAGTCGCCGGGAGGCGCCTTGATCGTCTCGGGCTGGCCGGAGGCGGTGTCGCTCCCCCCGCCGGCGCGGTTGGCGAGCCAGAAGGCGCCGCCGACCAGGGCGCCGATCGCGGCGAGGCCGATCAGCACGGCGACGATCAGCTTGAGCGCCGAAGGGCCGCCGTCATTCTCGTCTTCCTCCACCGCCTCGAGCCACGGAAGGCGGTCGTCCCGGTCCAGCGCGGGATCGTCGGCGCGCATGTCGGTCATCACTGCATCTCCTCAGCCGCGGCCACCCCCATGATGCCGAGGCCGTTGCGGACAATCTGCCCTATCGCAGCGGCGAGTTCTAGACGCGCTCGGGTTAATTCGGGCTTATCCTCGATGAGGAAGCGCCGCGCCGGGTCGTCATTGCCCCGGTTCCACAGCGCGTGGAGGCTCGCGGCGAGGTCGTGGAGGTAGAAGGCGATGCGGTGCGGCTCGTGCGCCGCCGCCGCGCTCTCGACGATGCGCGGGAATTGGGCGGCGAGGCGGACGAGGCCCAATTCCTCCTCGTCGAGCCGCGCCAAATCGGCCGGCGCGGCGAGGTCGATGCCCCCCGTCGCCGCCCGCCGGAACAGCGAGCGTACCCGGGCATGGGCATATTGGACGTAGAAGACCGGATTGTCCTTGGAGGCCTCGACCACCCTGGCAAAGTCGAAGTCCATCTGGGCGTCGTTCTTGCGGGTCAGCATGGTGAAGCGGACGACGTCGCGGCCGACTTCCTCCACCACCTCGGCGAGCGTCACGAAGCTGCCGGAGCGCTTCGACATCTTGACCAGCTCGCCGCCGCGCAGCAGCCGCACCATCTGCACCAGCTTGACGTCGAGCGCCGGCCGCCCGGCCAGCGCCTCGACCGCCGCCTGGGTGCGCTTGACGGTGCCGGTATGGTCGGCGCCCCAGACGTTGATCAGCTCGTCCGAGGCTTCGAGCTTCTGCATGTGATAGGCGGTGTCGGCGGCGAAATAGGTCCAGCTTCCGTCGGATTTGCGGATCGGCCGGTCCTGGTCGTCGCCGAACGCGGTCGAGCGGAACAGGAGCAGCTCCGTCGGCTCCCAATCCTCCACTGTCTTACCCTTGGGCGGTGGCAGCGTACCCGTGTAGACCAGCCCCTTCTCGTCCAGCAGCGCCAGGGCACGGTCGACGGCGCCTGATTCCTGCACCTCGCGCTCCGAGGCGAACAGGTCGTGGTGGACGCCGAGGCCGGCGAGGTCGGTCCGGATGAGGTCCAGCATCGCCGCCACGGTCCGCCGCCGGAAAATCTCCAGCCATTCGCTCTCCGGCGCATCGGCGTAGCGGTCTCCGAACTCGGCGGCGAGGGCGGCGCCGACCGGCTTCAGATAATCGCCCGGATAGAGGCCTTCGGGGATCTCGCCGATCTGCCGGCCGAGCGCCTCGAGGTAGCGCAGGAAGGCGGAGCGGGCGAGGACGTCGACCTGGGCGCCGGCGTCGTTGACATAATATTCGCGGACGACCGCGTAGCCGGCATATTCGAGCAGGCTGGCGAGCGCGTCGCCCACCACCGCGCCGCGGCAATGGCCCATGTGCATCGGGCCGGTCGGGTTGGCCGAGACATATTCGACGTTGACGCGGGCGCCCTGCCCGAGGTTCGAGCGGCCGTAATCGGCGCCGTCGGCCAGGATCGCGCGCAGCTCCTCGCGCCACACGTCGGGCGAGAGGCGCAGGTTGAGGAAGCCCGGCCCGGCGATCTCGACGCCCGCCACCTCGGCCAGCGCTTCGAGCTTCGGCGCGATCAGCCCGGCGAGCGCGCGCGGGTTGGTGCCGGCGCGCTTGGCCAGCACCATCGCCGCGTTGCTGGCGAGATCGCCGTGCGAGGCGTCCCGCGGCGGCTCCACCGCCACGCCCTTGCGCTCCACCCCGGCCGCAAGCTGCCCTTCCGCCTCGAGGGCGTCGAGGGCGTCGTCGAGATGAGCGGCAAAACGGGCGTAGAGGGTCACGGGGCCATCCTGTTGGAGAAGGCTCGCGCTCTAGCGGATGCGGCGCGACAAGGTCCAGAGGGGGGCGGCGGCCGCTCTCTTGCCGATGCTCTCAGCTACGGTCGACGGCGCGAAGCCGCATTCCGTCAATCGTCCAGCAAGGCGTTCAGCGCGTCGTGGCGGCTGTCCATTCCGGTTTCGCGGATCGCGGCGACGGTCGCCTCGTCGAGCTCGCCGACGGCCAGGCCCTCGCCTTCGCGTTCCTTCAGGCGCTGGTAGTTGCGGAATTCGCGGGCGGAGAGGAAATAGCCCGTGATCCGGCCGTGGCTCTGGACCGCGACCGGCTCATGCTGCGCCTCCTCGCGATAGCGGCCGAAATTTCGCGCGAATTCGGTGGCGGGCACGACCATTGATACGCTCCTCCAAATGCGGAGATTACGCATTTTGCGGAGATCGCGCAACTGGAATCAGGTCCGGATCAGGCCGTCCGTGAGCCTGGGCCGCGCGGTTTCGGGGAAGAGGGTGGAGGCCGTGCGGGGGAGATCCAGCGCGTAATGCTGGGCGAGGGCGTTGGCGATGAGGGCGTCGAGGTCGGCGGTCGGCCTGAGGTCGCGGCCTTCGAGGAGGGCGGCGGCGCCGAGGCCGGGCCAGTCGGCGAGGACGCGGCCGCCCTTGACGGCGCCGCCGAGCAGCATCGCGGCGGCGGCGGTGCCGTGGTCGGTGCCGCCGGTGCCGTTGACGGCGGCGGTGCGGCCGAACTCGGTGGCGACGAGGACGAGGGTGCTCGACCAGTCGGCGCCGAGGCCGGCCTTGAGCGCGGCGAGCAAGGCGTCGAGGCCCTTCAGCTGCGCGTCGAGCCGGGCGCGCTGGCCGCTATGCGTGTCCCACCCGCCGGTCTCGACGAAGGCGACCCGCTCGCCGCCCGCTCCGGAGAGCAGTTTCGCGGCGAGCGCGCCGGTCGCGGCCCCGTTGCGGCCGCCGCCGGCGGAAAGGTCGCCGGCCAGCGTCCGGGTGGCCATCGCCTGGCTCCACAGCGGTGCGAGCTGGGCGTCGTGGCCGTAAAGCTCGCCGACGCGGGCGAGCAGATCGTCGCTCGCGCTCGGCAGAGCGGAGGGCGCGTAGGAACTGACCTCGCGCGGGCCGCGCAGCGCCGCCGGCACGGTCGCGGAGACGGCGATCGCCTTGGCTTCACCCTCCGGCAGCAGGCCGAGCAGCCGGTTCATCCAGCCGTCCTTGAGCCGATAGGCGCCGGCGCCGCCCGTCTCGAGCACGTTTTGCCCGTCGAAATGCGAGCGGTCGCGATAGGGCGAGGCGACGGCGTGGACGAACAAAGCCTCGCCGGCCGAATACATCTTCGCCGTCTCGGCCAAAGCGGGGTGGAGGCGGAAGAAGGGGTTGAGCGCCGCGCCCGTCGCCGCATCCTGGGCGAGCGCGCCGCGCAGGCCGGCAAAAGCGGGATCGCCGACCGGCGCGACGATCGACAGGCCGTCCGCGGCGCCGCGCTGGATGACGAAGACGAAGCGGCGGTCGGTCGCGGCCCTGGCGAGCGCGATGCGCGGCATCGCCGCGAGGCCGGCGGAGGCGGCGAGAAACAGGCGGCGGTCGAGCATCGTCATCTCCGCAGGAATTCGGGCGCGGCGAGGAGCAGGGCCAGAGCCTGGCCGGGGCTCTCGGCCCGGGCGAGCGCCTGGGTCGTCGCGGGGGTGAGCGCGTCGGCGAGCAGCTTCGGCGCGAGGGCGCGGGCATCGACCTCGGCCGGCAGGCGGCCGGCGATGCGCTCGGCCGCCTCGACCCGGCGCACGAGCGCGTCGGGGCCGGCCCAGCTCGCGGCGATGTCGTCATAGCCGGCCGGCGAGCCGGGCCGCCACACCGGCTGGCCGAGCTGGGTGACGAGGCCGACCATCGCCTGGCCCTGTATCTGCTTCGCGCCCACCCCGCGCAGCGCCGCGATCGTCCAATCCCAGGGGGTACGGAACTTGACCGCCGCCGGGTTCCACGCCTCCGGCGCGTCGATCAGCACGCGATAGAGGGTCGGCAAATCGCCACCGCTCTCGAGGTAGGCGGCGCTCAGCCGGTCGACCAGGGCCGGCGGCGGGTCGTCGCCCGCGAAATGGCGCGCGAGCTTGGTGGCGATGTGGCGCGCCGTGGCGGGCGACGCGGCGAGATCGGCGAGCACCGCCCGCGCCTGGGCCTCGCCCGGCTGGCGATAGGCCTTGCCGAGGATCGTCCGCGCGCCGGGCTCGTGGATCGCCTCGGCGAACAGGAAATCGCCGGGCGTGCCGCCCCCGCCGAGCAGCCGCGCCACCGGGCCGGGGGCGAGGCCGGCGACGGTCCAGCCGGTCAAAGCGCGGGCGAATTCGGTGACGTCGGCCTGGCTGTAGCCGGTGCGCACGCCGAGCGTGTGCAGCTCCATTATCTCGCGGGCGAGATTCTCGTTGAGCCCGGCCTTGCGCCCGCGCGCCGCGGCCAGCTCGCCGATCCGGCTGGCGGGGCCTATCGACTGCGCCTGGTCGAGATAGAGCAGCATCGCCGGATGCCGCTCGACCGCGACCAGCATGTCCTCGAAGCGGCCGAGCACGTGGGGGCGGATCGCCTCGAGCTCGAGCAGGCCGGCGAGGCCGATCACGGTCAGTTTGTCGGCCGAGACGGCGAAATGGTTGGCCCAGAAATGGACCAGCCGCTCGACGAACGGCGCCGGCGTCACCAGCGCCGCGCCGGCCCGCGCGGCGACCGCGCCGACATAATATTCGCGGCCCGCCTTGCGGATGAACTGCTGGGCCGAATTGGGGAGCCCGGCGATCGCTTCCCGCATCGCCGGCGGATCGGATGCCCTCATCTCTGACGCCATCGCCTCCGGCGGCCTCGCGTCCCGCCGCTGGGCGCGGCCGGAGCGCTGCTCGGCGAGATAATCGGCGAGCTGGCGGGCGACCTCGCCCCGCGACGGCGCCGGGGCGAGGGCGGCGGGCTTCGGGTCGTAGGCGGCGAGCTGCCCGCGCAGCCACATTTTGGGGTCGGCGGGCGGCGCCTCGTCGGGCCGCGCGCCGAGCCCGAAGCGGCTGCTGGCGATCCATTGCGATGTCATGCGGACGCGGATCCTATCCCCCGGCGCTGAACCGCGGCTGAAGCTATCAGAAGCCTTCGGGCAGGGCGAGGGGGCCGACCCGCTCGCGATATTGGCGGATGGCGAAGCGGTCGGTCATGCCGGCGATATAGTCGCCGACGGCGCGCAGCTCCGCGACGCGGTTCCCGTCGCCGTCGCCGCGACGATCCGGAGGCAGGAGCGACGGATCGGCCGCATAAGCGTCCCACAGGCCCCGCACGACGCGCTGCGCCTCGGCGCGGACGGCGGCGACGCGGTCGGCATTGTACATGCGCGCGTGGAGGAAGGCCTTGAGCCGCCGCTCCTCGCCGGCGAGGCCGGCCGAGAATCCGGCCAGCATCCGCCCCGCCGCTCTAACCTCGTCGGCCGAGCCCACGCCGGCCTCACGGACCCGGCGCGGGGTCTCCTCGAGCACGTCGTTGACCATCAGGCCGATCTGGTCGCGGACCAGCTCGGGCGCGAGCCTTTCATCGGGCAGGTCCGGGTAGCGCGCCTTCACCGCCGCCCAGCCGCGCGCGACCAGCGGCACCTCGCAAAGCTCGTCGATCGTGAACAGGCCGGCGCGCAGGCCGTCGTCGACGTCGTGATTGTCGTAGGCGATGTCGTCAGCGATGGCCGCGACCTGCGCCTCGAGGCTGGGATGGCCGGCGAGGTCGAGGCCCCATTCGGCATCGGCTTCGGCGAGCGCCCAGGGCACGGGCGCCAGGACCGGTCCGTTATGCTTGGCGAGGCCTTCCAGCGTCTCCCAGCTGAGGTTGAGGCCGCGATGGCGGGGGTAAGGCGCCTCGAGCGCGGTCAGCAGCCGGACGGTATGGGCGTTGAGGTCGAAGCCGCCGGCCTCGGCCATCCTCTCGGTCAGCGCCTCCTCGCCGCTATGGCCGAAGGGCGGGTGGCCGATGTCGTGGGCGAGGCAGAGCGCCTCGGTGAGATCCTCGTTGAGGCCGAGCGCGCGCGCCAGGGTGCGGCCGATCTGCGCGACTTCGAGGCTGTGGGTGAGGCGGACCCGGAAATGGTCGCCGTCGGGGGCGACGAACACCTGGGTCTTGTGCCTGAGGCGGCGGAAGGGGATCGAATGGACGATGCGGTCGCGGTCGCGCTGGAAGGCGTCGCGGGGGCCGCGCAGCGCACGCAACGCACCGGGCGGCTCGGCATGGAAGCGGCCCCGGCTCCGCGCCGGGTCGGACGCCAGCGCGGCGAGCGGCCTCACTTGCCGGTCAGCTTCTGCACCTTCTCGCCTTCGTCGCTGGTCCAGGCGAAGCCGCCGAGATCGGCGCGGTCGAGATCCTTGACGAAGGCCTGCGCGTCCCTCGAGCTCGGGAAGGGCCCGACGAGGAGGCGGTTGGTGGCGCCGAGCGGGGCGGTCCAGGCCGCGCGCGCCGCCAGCAATTTGGGCGCCTTCGCCTTCAGCCGCGCGAACTCCCCGGGCAGTGCCGCGCGCTCGCCGGCGACGGCGATCTGCACCCAGGCGCGGCTCGGCTCGGGCTTAAGCTCGGGCTTGCGCGGCTCGGGCTTCTTGCGAGGCTGGGGCTTCGCGGCGTCGCCGAGCCGAACCAGCTCCGGCTTGCCGGCGGGCGACGCCGCGGCGGGACGGGCGCGCACCGGATCGGCGACCGTCTCGACCGCCGCCTCGAGGGCGGCGAGCCGGCTCGACGCGTGCACTGGCGGCGCCAGCGGCTCCGGCTCCGGCGTGCGCGCGGCCGCGGCGGCGGGCGACGCGGACTCGCGGTGGACGGCGACGGCCGGGGTATCGGCTCGCGGCGCGGGCTCGCGGTGGACGGCGACGGTCGGCGGATCGGCCCGCGCGGTTCGCACCGGGGCGGGCGCCGCTTTGGCTCGCAGGACC
>JBJMTY010000227.1:0-9129 GCA_045811445.1 Allosphingosinicella sp.
CTGGCCGGGTCATTGAACGTGCCGGCGGTGCGGGCGCTGCTGCTCGACGGCGTCGAGGATTTTCGCGACCGCCTGTGGGACATGGGCTATCGCGGCCTCACCCAGGACGGCGATTTCTACGGCTACAGCCTGGCGCTCGGCTCGGCGGAGGTGACCTTGCTCCAGCAGGCCGCCGCCTATCGGGCGCTCGGCGACGGCGGGCGCTACCGGCCGCTGCGCCTGCGCCGCGACGACCCCGCCGAGGCGCCGCGCCCCGTCGCCGATGCGCGAGCGAGCTGGATCGTCGCCGACATGATGGCCGACGCGGCAGCGCGGGCGGGAACGTTCGGGCTCGATTCGGCGCTGCGCCTCCCCTTCTGGGCCGCCGCCAAGACCGGCACGTCGAAGGGCATGCGCGACAATTGGTGCGTCGGCTTCTCGGACCGCTTCACCGTCGCGGTGTGGATCGGCAATGCCGAAGGCGACGGCATGACCCGCGTGTCGGGCACCAGCGGCGCGGCGCCGGTCTGGCGCGAGATCATGCTCGCGCTGCACGCCGGCCGGCCGGGAGCCCGGCCAAACGCGCCGGCGGGCATCGAGGCGCGCCGCATCGCCTTCGCCGGCACCGGCGAGGCGCCGCGCGCCGAATGGTTCGTCGCCGGCACCGCGCAGGAGGCGATCGCCGCGGCGCCCCCCGCCGCGCGCCGGCCGCGGATCGTCTCGCCTCTGTCCGGCACCGTCTACGCGCTCGACCCCGACATCCCGCCCAAGAGCCAGCTCATCCGGCTGAAATCGGCCGGCGCGGTGTCGGGCGAGCGGCTGGTGCTCGACGGCCGCCCCGCCGGCACCGCCGCCGATTCGCCGGTCGTCCTCCCCGCCCCCGGCCGCCACATCCTGGTGCTGGTGTCGGCCGAGGGCCGCCTGCTCGACCGCAGCGTCTTCTCGATCCGCTAGGGTTTGCGGTAGGGCGTGAAGGCCTCGATGAGGCAGGAGGGGCCGGGAATCGACACGCCGGGCTCGAGGCCGCGGACGCGGTCGCCGCGGCAATAGCGGCTGCCGTGCGCGTCGACGATCAGAGTGTCGGTCGGCTCGATATAGGCGCAGGCCGAGTCGAGCCGGCTGATCCAGACCGTCCGGCCCTCGCGCAGCTCGAGCACGCCGGGCGCCGCGACGACCAGCCGGTCGTTCACCCCGCCGCCCGCGCAGTCGGTCGGCGCGCCGGCGGCGAGGCCGGCAAGCTCCTGCTCCAGCGCCCGCGCGTCCCGCTCGCGCGGCGAGCGCGCCGCGCAGCTCGCGGCCAGCAGGGTCAGGACTAAGGCGGAGCGAGTCGCCATGGCGCTTCCCCTCGGCAAAAGCCGCGATGTTGCCGCGGCCCCAAAGCGATTATAGCTTCAACCCACGATGTCCAGCGCCGATCAGGATGACGACCCGGGCGCCGGGACGCGCGGGGCGGAGAGCGAGCCGCGCAACCTGACCTTCGGCCTCACCGACACGCTCGGCAAGGCGATCGTCACCGGCGCCTACGAAGCGGCCCGCTTCCCGACCGAGGCGGAGCTCGCCGAGCGCCACAAGGTCAGCCGCTCGGTGACGCGCGAGGCGGTCAAGATGCTCACCGCCAAGGGCCTGCTCACCGCTCGCCCGCGGCGCGGCACCAGCGTCCAGCCGGCGGCGGCGTGGAACCTGTTCGACGCCGACGTGCTGAGGTGGCTGCTCGAGCGCAATTTCTCGCTCGCTCTGCTCAGGCAGTTCAGCGACCTCCGCATCGCCATCGAGCCCGCCGCCGCCGCGCTCGCGGCCGGCCTCGGCGACCGCGCGGCGATCGCGGCGATCGAGGCGAGCTATGCGGGCATGGCGGCGGCGGAAGCCGGCGGCGGCGATCCGCTCGACGCCGACATCGCCTTCCACGTCGCGGTGCTGAACGCGTCGGGCAACCCCTTCTACCGCCAGTTCCGCGACCTCGTGGCGACCGCGCTCCACACCTCGATCCGCTTCACCAACCGTTTCGAGGGGCGCACCGCCAGCCTCCCCGCCCACCGCGCCGTCCTCGACGCCATCGCCGCCGGCGAGGCGGAAGCGGCGCGCGAGGCGATGCACCGCATCATCGCCGACGTGATCGGCCTGATCGCCGAAGCGGAAGCCCAGGGCCGCGGCTAGGGCGTCGCGCCGACTCGTCATGCCGGACTCGGTCGGAATGACGGGCTAGGCGGCGGAGAAGTGGAAGCGGATGGTGTTGCGGTAGGTCTCGCCCGGATCGAGGCGGATCGAGCCGAATTCCGGCCGGTTGGGCGTGTCGGGAAACATTTGCGGCTCGAGCACGAGCGCATCGCCCATCCGGTAGAGCCGGCCGGATTTGCCGCGGGTCGTGCCGTCGAGGAAATTGCCCGAATAGAATTGCAGGCCCGGCTGGTTCGAGAAAATGTGCATGACGCGGCCCGAGACCGGCTCCTCGACTCGCGCGAGCAGGCGGGGCTCGTCGGAAGGGGCGCGGGCGATCACCCAAGCATGGTCGTAGCCGCGGCCGATCGCGATCTGCGCGTCGGCGCCGTCCCGCACCCGCTCGCCGACCGGGACCGGCCGCCGGAAATCGAACGGCGTTCCCTCGACGGGCCGGAATTCCCCGGTGGGGATGGCGGTGGCGTCGGTCGGCAGGAAGGCGTCGGCGGGAATGGTCAGCACATGCCCCATCGCCCCGTCCGCCGAGCCTTCGCCGGCCAGGTTCCAATAGGCGTGGTTCGAGAGATTGACGAGGGTCGGGCGGTCCGTCGTCGCCCGATATTCGACGGTCAGCCCATTGTCCTCACTCACCGAAAAAGCGGCGAGCACGGTGAGGGTGCCGGGGAAGCCCATCGCGCCGTCCGGGCTGACATGCCGAAGCGTCACGCCCGGCGAAGCGCCTTCGCGCACATCGACGACCTCCCACACCTGCTTGTCGAAGCCGTCCGGGCCGCCGTGCAAGGCGTTGGGCCCGTTATTGGCGGGCACCGCATGAGCCGCGCCGTCGAGAACGAAGCGGCCGCCGGCGATGCGATTGGCGACCCGCCCCACCGTCGAGCCGAGGAATTGCGGATGGCCGACATAGTCCGCCAGCGTCGCGTGGCCGAGCGCGACGTCGGCGAGCCGCCCGTCCCGGTCGGGCGCCAGCACCGCCTGGATCGAGGCGCCGTAGGTGAGGATGCGCGCCTCGAAGCCGCGCGCGTTGCGAAGCGAGATCGCCTCGACACTCGCTCCGTTCGCCAGGGTGCCGAACGGCGCCCGCGTCACGCCCGCGCCTGCCATGGGTCCTCCTCGCTTGGTTTCGGCGCGTGCGATAGGATAAGACGGACGCCGCCACAACGCGCCGCCGGAGTCGCCATGCCTTTGCCTCGCTTCCTGCGCCAAGCCCTTGCCGGCCTTGGCCTTCTCGCCTTGGCGGCGAGCGCCGGCGCCGCCGGCCGCGCCGATTTCGCGCCGGTGCTGGAGACCAACTTCCCCGATCCCTTCGTCCTGCTCGCCGGCGGCACCTTCTACGCCTACGCGACCAATTCGGACCGGCCCGAGCGCAACGTCCAGCTCGCCTCCTCCGGCAACCTCGCCGACTGGGCGCTGGTGAAGGATGCCGCAGGGCAGGCGCGCGACGCCCTGCCGGAGCTGCCGCCTTGGGCGAAGCGCGGCAGCACCTGGGCGCCGGAAGTGCTGAAGACCAAAGCCGGCTACGTCCTCTATTTCACCGCGCGCGAGAAGAGCAGCGGCCGGCAGTGCATCGGCACGGCTGTCGCCGCCGGCCCGGCCGGGCCGTTCGCCTCCCAAGCGGACGCGCCTTTGGTCTGCCAGCGCGACCTTGGCGGGACGATCGACGCCAGCCCGTTCCGCGACGCCGACGGCCGGCTCTATCTCTATTTCAAGAATGACGGGAATGCGGCGGGCAAGCCCGTGCAATTGTGGGTCCAGCCGATGGCGCCCGACGGGCTCGGCCTCACCGGGGCGGCAACGCCGCTGCTCGGCAACCGCCTGGCGTGGGAGGGCGGGCTCATCGAGGCGCCCACCATGATCCACGCCCCGGCCGGCTATTTCCTGTTCTTCTCGGGCAACGACTTCGCCTGGCAGCCCAACCAGCGCCTGTCGCTCTATTCGATCGGCTACGCGGCCTGCGACGGCCCGGTGGGTCCGTGCAAGGAGGCCGGCGACAAGCCCTTCCTCTACAGCTTCTCGAGCGCGGCGGGCTGCCTGTCGGGGCCGGGCCATCAGGCGATCTTCGCAGTCGGCGAGCGCTGGTTCATCGCCTTCCACGCCTGGTCGGCGACGCCCGGCTGCCGTCCGCTCGACCCGGCGCGCTGGCTCTACGTCGCGCCTCTGCTGTGGCAGGACGGCAAGCCCAAGGTCGGCGTCAGCCTGCGGCCGACGGCGCCCGGCCGCTAGAAGCGGAAGCGGACGCCGCCGGTCAGCACCGTCTCCTCGAAGCGGACGACCATCGGGAATATCTCCGAAGAGACCGGCTGGCCGCCGGTGTAATTGACCCGCGGGATGTCCGACTTGAACGGCTTGCCCAGGAT
This sequence comes from Allosphingosinicella sp., assembly GCA_045811445.1. GTDB lineage: Bacteria > Pseudomonadota > Alphaproteobacteria > Sphingomonadales > Sphingomonadaceae > Allosphingosinicella. The sequence continues at coordinate 4,509 of JBJMTY010000227.1, forward strand.
GTTGGTCCAGTCGAAGAACACGGTCACGTTCGGCGTCACGGCATAGCTGCTCGACCAGTCCAGCCGCGAGATGGGGTGGACGAAACCCTGGAGCGTGTACGACCGGTCGCGCTCGGCGAGAGCCCCCTCGTTGTAGCTCGACCGCCAATTGTAGGCGAGGCGAAGGGTCAGGCCGCCGCCCTCGTACATGCCGACGAGGTTGTAGGTCCAGTTCGACACATCGGGGACGCGGAACCGGTGGGTGCTCGCATTGGGGTAGAACGGGGTCGGCGTGCAGGTCGGGGAGAACGGATCGCACAATATGTCATAATTGACCTTGGCATCGATGTAGGTGACGTTCGCCTGGACCCCGAACCTTTTGACCCAGTCGGGCACGCCCGCAAAGTCGAAGAAGGTGCTCAGCTGCCCTTCGAAGCCCTGAATGCGGCCCTTGCTGGTGTTGACCGGCCCGGTGATCAGGAGCGGCAGCCCCGTCTGCGGATCGGGGGTGGGGAACTGGTATTGGTGATTGACGATGAAGCCGCGCATGTCGCGCCGGAACGCCGCCAGGGCGGCGAACCCGGACTTCGAGAAATAATATTCGAGGCTGAGGTCGTAATTCCAGGATTCCAGCGGCTTCAGGAACGGATTGCCGCCGCTGCCGGTGCGCGCGCAGCTGGCGACCTGCGCGACGGTGCAATTGGGCGGACTATCGAGCCGCAGCGCCGGATTGAGCAGCGGCGCTCCATTTATGTCTACCACGCCGGGGCGGGTGCGGGTCTTCGTCACCGCGGCGCGCAGCTGCCATTCCGGGGTGAAGCGGACGCGCAGGTTCGCGTTGGGCAGCCAGTCGGTGTAATTGTTGCGATAATTGACCGGTGTCGGAGCGGGTAGGAAGGCGGTGCCTTCAATGTCTTCCCTCGTCTGTACCGCGCGAAGGCCGATCTGGCCGTCGGCGGTCACGCCGCCGCCGAGAGCGAACTCGTAATTCAGCTGCGCATACGCGGCGTAGGATTTCTCGTTGAACTTGAAGCTGCGCGCAGGATCAACCGGCGGTCCGTCGACCGAGCCGGTGTGCAGCAGGTTGATGTTGAACTGGCGAAGCTGGGTGAGGTTGCTCCACACGCTTTTGAAGGTCGGCGCCAGCCAGGTGATCGGGAATGGCTTGTGATCGTCGCCGTTGAAGGCGGAGTGGAACAGCTGGTAATCGAGCGGCACCGCGCTGATCGGCACGCCGCGGCCGCCTGCGTTCCAGTAGAAGGCGCCGGCCGTATCGGCGGCGTCGCGATCGACGAAGCGCGCGCCCCACTGGATCTTGGGCAGGAACGCCGGTCCCGGCTCCCACTCGAAATCGAGCCGCGCCTGCCAATCCTTGCCTTTCGCGGTCAGATGATCCTCGAAGAAGCCGCGATAATTGTAGATCGCAGGGTTGGTGACGTCGAGGCCGCGGACCTGGAAAGTGGGGCCGTAGCCGCCGGGGCGGCCGGTATACCAGTCGACCGAATAATTGTTGGTGTTGATCTCGTAGTCGACGCTTTCCGTCCTGAGCTTGAACGTGCTGTCGGTGTGCGCGACGTCGCCGGAGATATGCAGCGATCCGGCATCGTAGCTGCCTCCCACCGCGAACTGGTAGGTATTGGTCCAGCGCTTGGTTGCGCCCTGGAAGCCCCAGGTGGTGTTGGCGCCGCAACAGGCCGTCGGGGTATTGACGGTACCGCTGATGATGTCGTTGCCGTCCTTGACGATGTTCGTATAGCTGCCGCCGCCCCATAATGGCTGCGCCCACATGTTGTCGGTGACGTGCTCGCGATATCCCTGCCACAGGCCGTCGACATAGAATTCGAGCCCGGGCGACGGCCGCCACTGCAACGAGGCGTTGACCGACGGGCGGATGCGGTCGGCCTGATTGTAATGGATTTCCGGCCAGTCGGGAGAGCGCCCGCCGGCGAGGTCGGCGATGAAGAAGCCGTGGCGGCGGATCGAATCCTGATAGTGGAGCCGCGTGTAGGAGAAGTTGATCAGGGCGCCGAACTCACCCGCGCCGGTGTCCCAGCGGTCGCTGATCAGGAGCTGCGCGTTCGGCGAGAAGTCTTCCGACTGCTTGGGATAATTGCCCCAGACGGAGCCCGCCACCTGAAAGCCCGTGAAGTCGAACGGGCGGCGCGAGCGGACGTTGATGAGGCCGGAAAGACCCGGTTCTATGAGGTTGGCGGTCGAGGTCTTGAACGCCTCGATGGCGCTGATCCCGCCGGCGGGGAAATCCTGAAGGGCCACCGAGCGCGTTTCGGCGGTGAATATCTCGCGGCCGTTGTAAGTGGTCGTGTAATAGCTGCGGTCGAGGCCGCGCAGGAGCACCGAGCCGGCCTCGCCGCGCTCCCTGACGACCTGGATGCCGGGGATGCGCGCGGCGGTGTCGGAGACCGCGATGTCGGGGAGCTTGCCGATATCCTCGGCGACGATCGCGTCGATCTGCTGGGGGGCGGTGCGCTTGAGGTTCTGCGCGGACTGGAGGCTGCGGCGGAGGCCGGTGACGACGATCTGGCCCTCGTCCGCGGCGGGATCGGTTACCGCCGTGTCGGTGGGTGCGGTGCCGGGATTGCCGGGCGTCGCTTGCCCCTGGACGGGCGGGTCGGCCGGCGGCGGCTGGTCATGGTCGCTCGCCGCGGCGGGCGAAGCGGCAAGCGCGAAGCCGATGGCCGACGCCGAGCACAGCACGATTGTCTTGAGCCGCATGGAGAACCTCCCCGTTGTCGCCGGCTCTCTGGCGGAGCCGTCGGCGCCGTAATAATCGAAGCGCGCGCCAAGCGACAATAACATTTGTCATATTAATGCCGAGTGATGCCGCGGCGCTACAGGCCGGTCGGGGAACCGCCGCTCTTCCCGCGGATTGAATCGGCCGCGAATCGATCTCGAACGGAGCGAAACGAATGGCCGCGCGCGCCTATTGGAAGGGACAGATCAGGCTCGCTTTGGTCTCGATCCCGGTGGAGATATTCTCGGCGACCAAGAGCGGCGCGCAGATCGCCTTCAACCAGATCCACGAGCCGACGGGCAAGAGAATCAAATATGAGAAAGTCGTGCCCGGCATCGGGCCGGTCGATCCGGAGGAGATCGTGCGCGGCTATCAATATGAGAAAGGCTCCTATGTCGTCGTCACCGACGAGGAGCTGGAGGCGGTCAAGCTCGAATCGAAGAAGACGCTCGAGCTCGTCCAGTTCGTCGATTACGACGAGGTCGACGTCCTCTATTTCGAGAAGCCCTATTTCGTCGTCCCCGCGGACGACCTCGCCGAGGAGGCGTTCGTCGTGCTGCGCGAGGCGCTGCGCAAGACGCGCAAGATGGGCATCGGCCAGCTCGCTTTGAGGGGCCGGGAATATCTGGTCAGCGTCAAGCCCTGCGGGCGCGGCATCGTGCTCGAAACCCTGCGCTACGCCGACGAGGTCAACCGCGCCCGCGACTATTTCCGCGACATCGGCGACGACGAAGCCGAGCCCGAATTGCTCGACCTCGCCGAGACCCTGATCGACCGCAAGACCGCCGCCTTCGACCCGGCCAAGTTCCACGACCGCTATATCGAGGGCCTCGAGGAGCTGATCGAGAAGAAGCGCAAGGGCCAGACCATCCACGCCGACGAGGACAAGCCGGCGGCGCGCGGCGGCAACGTCATCGACCTGATGGCGGCCTTGAAGCGCTCGATCGAGCGCCCGGGCGGCGAAGCGAGCGGGGGCAAGGGGAAGAAACCGGCGGCGAGGAAGGCGGCGGCGAAGAAAGCGGCTCCGGCGAGGAAGCGGGCATGAAGTTCCTCCCCATCACAGATGGGGAGGGGGACCACCCGAAGGGTGGTGGTGGGGTAGCTGGGGCAGGCCGCGTAGAGTACCCCTCCACCACCCTTCGGGTGGTCCCCCTCCCCCCGCGCTCCGCACGCGGGGAGGCACCATGGCCGTGAAGCCCGCCGACCCCCTGAAGACCTACAACCAGAAGCGCGATTTCGCGCAGACGGCCGAGCCGCGGGGCACCTACGACAGGCTCAGCTGGGGCCATGGCAACGGCTTCATGGTGCAGAAGCACGACGCGCGGCGGCTGCATTACGATTTCCGGCTCGAGCTGGACGGGACGCTGAAGAGCTGGGCGGTGCCGAACGGGCCCAGCCTCGATCCCGCCGACAAAAGGCTGGCGGTGCGGACCGAGGACCATCCCCTCTCCTACGCCACCTTCGAGGGGACCATTCCCAAGGGCCAATATGGCGGCGGCACGGTGATGCTGTGGGACCGCGGCATCTGGATCCCGGCGCCCGGCAAGGACCCGAGGAAGACGCTCGAGGAAGGCCATCTCCACTTCACGCTCCAGGGCGAGCGGATGAAGGGCGAGTGGGTGATGTTCCGCCTCAAGAAGCGGCCCGGCGAGCGGGGCGAGAACTGGATGCTGAAGAAGGTGACGGACGCGCATGTCGGCGGCTCGGCCGGCCTCACCGAGCGCTACCTCACCAGCATCAAGACCGGCCGCACGATGCAGGAGATCGCCGCGGCGAAGAAGGCGAAGGCGCTGGCGGGGTGGAAGACGGGCCTCAAAGCGCCTCCCCGGAACGGGGTGGGGGCCCGCGCGACGCGCGGTGGCGGGGGCCCGGCGCCGGGGGACCCCTCCA
>JBJMTY010000228.1:0-5202 GCA_045811445.1 Allosphingosinicella sp.
GGGCCGGATCGACCAGCCTTCCATCGTGCCCACCCAATAGCCGTTGGTGCGCAGCCGCCGCTCCAGCCCGCTCAGCACCGGATTCTGCGCCCGCGCGAACTCGTCGGCCGCGGCCGGCTTCGCCGCCAGCTCGGCGACCGTCTCGCGCGCCAGCTTGAAGAAGAGGTCGGTCTTGTCCGGGGCCAGCTCGGAGCCGGCGTAGAACAGGCCCCAGCCCGGGAAGGTCTCGGACGAGCTGGCGCCGGCCGAGGGGCTGTAGCTCGCCCCGGCCTGGTCGCGCAGCCGCTCGAGCAGCCGCGCCTGGACGAGGTTGGCGCCGAGGCTCAGCGCACGCCGTGCGCGGATATTGCCGGTGCCGCCCAATGTCGACCAGCCGACCAAAGCGAAGGCCTGGTTGCGGTCGCCCTTGTGGTCGAACGCGGCGGGCGGGCCGGGGCGCGGCGTCGGCACGGCGCCGTTGACGGGAGGGGCGGGGGGACGCGCGGGCAGCGCCGCGATCGTCTTCAGCGCCGCCTGCACCGCCGTCTCCAGATCGACGTCGCCGACGATGATCGCCTCGATCGGCCCTTCCGCCAATGCGCGGGAGAAGAAGGCCTCGAACGCCGCCGGCGTGAGCGCGGCGACATCCTCGCGCTCGAGCGGCGCCCAGCGCTTGTCGCCCGGATGCGAGACGGCGCCGAACTCGCGCCCCGCCCGCGCGCTCGCCGAGGCGAAGGACAAGTCGAAATTCTCCAGCGCGCTGGCCTTGTAGCGCTCGACGATCGAGGCATCCCAGTGCGGGGCGACCAGCTTGCCGGCGAGCAGCCGCATCTGGTCGCCGAGCTCGGCGGCATTGGTCACGCCGGTCAGCTCCCAGGCGTTTTCGGCGGCGTTGAAGCCGATGCTCATCCGCCGCCCGGTCATCAGCCGCTCCAGCCCGTCGAGGTCGAGCGGCCCGACTCCGGTCGAGCCGACCACCGGCGCCGTCCAGGCCAGGGTCTTGCGGTCGGCGGGCAGGCCGGCCAGCCCCGAGCCGAAGCGCAATTCGGCGGTGACGCTGCCTTTCTCGAAATCGGTCTGTTTGAACAGCAAGGTCGATCCGTTGGCGAAGCGGACGATGGTCGCGTCGAGCCCGGGCACTTGCTGCCGCGACACTTCCCGCCCCGGCGTCGCCGGCAGCGGCAGATCGTCGAGGCTGACCCGCCGCTCGGCCTGGCGCGCGGCGGGCGCCGCCTGCTTGGCTTGGGCGAGCGCCGCCTCGAGGCCGACGACCGGCGCGGGCGACAGCATGACCATCCGCGGCCCTTCGCCCGTGAACATCCCCCGCATCTCCACCTCGACCGCCTCGGGCGTCATCTCGGGCGCCAGCCGGTCGAACAGAGCGAGCATGGCGGGCGCGCTGCCGACCACGTCATTCTCGTCCACCGCGCGGACCAGGTTCATCGCCCATTGCGGCGACGGCCGGGTCGGCTCGGCCTGCACGGCGGCCTTCCAGGCGGCGCGGACATTGTCGATCTCGCGCGTGATCTCGGCCGGCGACGGCGGCGCCTTCAGCGCGTCCGCGACGATCGCATAGGTTTCGGCCAGTGCGGGCTTCCACTGGCCCTCCTTGGCCATCATGGCGACCTGGGTGGCGTCGGCGATGTGGCGCGAACGCTTGCGGTCGACCCCGGCGCTGAGGAACGCCGCCTGCCCGCGCGCCTTGGCCTCCAGCCGCCGGTTGAGGATGCGCTCGGCGAGCAATTCGGCCAGCTCGCGCCGCTCGCGCGCCACCGTGTCGGGCTTCGCGTCCTCGGGACGGAGCCAGGCAAGCGTCGCGAAATAAGGCGAGCCGGGATAGGCGATCGCGGCGATCGGGTTCGGCACCGGCGCGATCCGGCCGTAATCGGGCGCCGCGGGAGCCGGGCCGCTGCCGCGCCAGCCGCCGAACTTCGCCGCGATCAACTCCTCCATCAGCTTCGGGTCGGCGTCGCCGACCATGACCAGGGTCGCCCGCTCCGGCCGGTACCAGCGCTCGTAAAAGCCCTTGAGCCCTGCCGCGCTCGCGCCGTTCAGCGTCGCCGGCGTGCCGATCGTGTCGCGCTCGGCATATTTGAGGCCGGCGAAGAAGAGCGGCCGCATCGTGTCCCAGATCTTGACGTCGAGCTCGCGCCGCCGGCCGTATTCGGCGAGCACGACGCCCCGCTCGGCGTCCACCGTCGCCGGCTTGAATGCGGCCTTGTCGGCCATCTCGGCGAGAAGCGAGAGGCTGGTGTCGAGCGAGGCGCGGTCGGCGTGCGGCAGATCGAGCATGAACACGGTCTGGGTCGCGTCGGTCGAGGCGTTGGTGTCGCTGCCGAAGCTGGCGCCGAGCCGCTGCCAGGTCTCGCGCGCCTCGCCGTCGCCGAACCGCTCGGTGCCGCGAAACACCATATGCTCGATATAATGGGCCCAGCCGCGCTGGGCATCCTCCTCCATCAACGAGCCGACGTCCATGCGCAGGCGCACCGACACCTGACCCTGCGGCGTGGCGTTGCGCCGCACCGCGTAGCGCAGGCCGTTGGGAAGCGTCCCGAACGTCCACCCCGCGTCGCGCGGCATGTCCGATCCCCGGTACAGCCAGTTCGCGTCGCCCCCCGCCCAGGCCGGCGCGGCGACGAGAAAAGCAAGGAGCAGGAGCAAGCGACGGAGAAGGAGCATGGGGGACCTGGGCCTGGAGTGGGAAGACGTGCCTCCCCATCGTCGGACGGGGGAGGGCATTCCTAGGGTGGCGGAGGGGCAATTGGAACCGCCCCGAGCGCGTCTCTTGCGGGAGCGCCGGGGCCCGTCAGCCACCTCTCCGCCATCCTGCGGGTGGTCCCCTCATCCTTTCCCCGCCTTGACTCTCGCTGAACGAGAGGGAACATAAAGTGAACAAGAGAGTCCGAGTCGCGAATGAACCCTGAATCCGCCTTTACCGAGAGGCTCGCCGCCTTGCGCGCCGAGGTGCGGGCGATCGAATCGGCCGGCCGGAAGGACGGCGGCGAATGCCTTCCCTTCGGAATAAAGGCCCTAGACGCGCGGCTGGCCGGCGGCGGCCTCGCGGTCGGCGCGTTGCACGAGGCGGCGGCCGAGCGGCCGGGCCTGCCCGACGAGGCCGCGGCCACCCTGTTCCTCGCCTCGATCGCGGCGCGGCGGCCGGGGCCGATCCTGTGGGCGCTCTCCCGCCGCGACCTGTTCGCGCCCGGCCTTGCCCAAGCGGGGCTCGCGCCCGATCGCCTCCTCTATGCCGAATGCGGCCGCGACGAGGAGGTGCTGGCGGCGATGGAGGAGGGGCTGCGCCACGGCGGCCTCGGCGCGGTGGTGGGAGAGGCGGCGCGCCTGCCGATGGCCGCCGCCCGCCGCCTCCAGCTCGCCGCCGAGGACAGCGGCACGCCGGCTTTGATGCTGAAGCGCCGCCGCCGCGCCGGCGAGGATCCCCTGGTCGCCCCCTCCGCCGCCATCACCCGCTGGCGCGTCGCCGTCGCGCCTTCCTCGCCTTTGACGGTGGCCGGCGTCGGCCGCCCCCGCTGGCGCCTCGTCCTCGCCCGCCAGCGCGGCGGCGAGCCCTTCCACATCCTCCTGGAGAGTCCCGATGCCGAGGGTCGCCTCGCTCTATCTGCCCCATCTCAGCATCGAGCGGGTGAGAAGAGAGCGGCGGCGTAATGCCTCCCCGCGAGCGGCAGCTCGGGGGGAGGGGGAGGCATTTCCCCTCCTCCTCGCCCATCGCGTCGGCAGCCGTGTCGTCATCGCCGCCGCCTCGCCCGAGGCGCGGGCACTCGGGCTCAACCCCGGCATGGCGCTCGCCCATGCCCGCGCGCTCGTGCCGGGGCTCGACGTGCGCGACGCCGATCCGCAAGCCGATGCCGCTCTCCTCGAAAGCCTCGCGCTCTTCGCCGCCCGCCGCTGGACCCCGCGCGCCGCCGTTTCGTCGCCCGACGGGCTGCTGCTCGATTTGACCGGCGTCGCTTATATGTTCGGCGGCGAGGAGAGGATGGCCCGCCGCCTCGTCGCTTTGTGCGCCCGGGCCGGCTTCACCGCCCGCGTCGCGATGGCGGGGACGGCCGGAGCCGCTCATGCGCTGGCGCGGTTCGGGAAGGAGGATCTCGCCTTCTGCGCGCCGGGCGGCGAGGCCGAAGCCTTGGCACCCTTGCCCCTGGCGGCGCTGAGGCTGGGCGAAGCGGCGCTGGCCACGGCGCGACGCGTCGGCCTCGACACGATCGGCGCGCTGCTCGGCCTGCCGCGCGCGCCGCTCGGCCGTCGCCTCGGCCGCGAGACGCTCGTCCGCCTCGACCAGGCGCTCGGCCGCGCCGCCGAGCCGATCGAGCCGATAATGCCCGAGGCGCCGCCGTCGGTGCGCCTGGGCTTCGTCGAGCCGATCGCCACCGCCGAGGCGATCGGCGAGGTGCTCGGCGAACTGGTTCGCCAGCTCGTCGCGATGCTCGAGAAGGCCGGCCTCGCCGCCCGCACCCTCACCCTTCTGTGCGAGCGGGTCGACGGCAAAGTTGAATCGCAATTCATCGGAACCGCCCGCCCGACCCGCGACGCCGCCCATCTCACCCGCCTGCTGGCGATGAAGATCGAAAAGGTCGAACCGGGATTCGGAATCGAGGCGATGCGCCTCGTCGCCGGCCGCTGCCAGCCGCTCCGCGCCGAGCCGGTGGCGAGCCCGTTCGCCGGAGAGGCGCCCGCGCCGGACCTCGCGCCGCTCGTCGACCGGCTGGTCGCCCGCCTTGGCGCCCGTCGCCTGTTCCGCATGACGGCGGTCGAGAGCGACGTGCCGGAGCGCAGCGCCGTCCGCGCCGGCCCGCTCGCTCAGGTCGCCGCCTGGCCCGCCTGGCCGCGCCCCGTCTGCCTGCTTTCGCCGCCCGAGCGGGTGGAGAAGATCGTTGCCTTGCTCCCCGACCAGCCGCCCCGCCGCTTCACCTGGCGCGGCCGCGACCATCGCGTCGCCCGCGCCGACGGCCCCGAGCGCATCCACGGCGAATGGTGGCGGCGCGTGGCCGAGGCCGAGGCGGTCCGCGACTATTTCCAGGTCGAGACCGAAGAGGGGGCGAGGTTCTGGCTGTATCGGAGGGGCGACGGCGTCGATCCCCGCACCGGCGACCTCAGCTGGTATCTGCACGGGGTGTTCGGGTGAGGCGGCTAGAGGCGCGCGTCGATGGCCGGGACATGGCCTTGCGCAGCGTAAGCGAGAATCTTCGCATCGCTCGTCAGCAACGGACA
>JBJMTY010000229.1:0-3941 GCA_045811445.1 Allosphingosinicella sp.
GCCTTCTGCACTCCGTAAGGGATTTCGCTGACCAGCAGGTGCCAGCCCCCGCCCTTTTCCGCGATCTTCTCGACTTTTGCGCGCAGTCGGAACGAGCCGCGTCCACTGACGTAGGCGCGAGCGATCGTATCCTCGTCATCGACGAGCACTCCGCCGGTCGGGAAATCGGGCCCTTTGACGAACTGCATCAGCTCGCCGGTCGAGGCCTTCTCATGGTCGATGAGGTGGACCGCCGCGTCGACGATCTCGGCGAGATTGTGGGGCGGAATCGAGGTCGCCATGCCGACGGCGATGCCGCTGGCGCCGTTGGCGAGCAGGTTCGGGAACAGGCCGGGGAAGACTTCCGGCTCTTCCTCCTCGCCATTGTAGGTCGGGCGGAACTCGACCGTGCCTTCGTCGAGCCCGGCCATCAAATCGTTGGCCGCCTGGGTCAGCCGCGCTTCGGTGTAGCGCATCGCTGCGGCGTTATCGCCGTCGACATTGCCGAAATTGCCCTGGCCGTCGACCAGGGGGTAGCGCAGCGAGAAGGTCTGGGCGAGGCGGACCATCGCGTCATAGACCGACTGGTCGCCGTGCGGGTGGTATTTGCCGATCACGTCGCCGACGACGCGGGCGCATTTCTTGTAGCCGGCGGCGGGATCGAGGCGGAGCAGGCGCATCGCCCACAGGAGCCGGCGGTGGACCGGCTTCAGCCCGTCGCGCACGTCGGGGAGCGAGCGGGCGGTGATCGTCGAGAGGGCGTAGACGAGGTAGCGCTGCGACAGAGCGGTGTCGAAGGGCTGGTCCTGGATCGGATCGATGTCGTTCAAGCTGGTGGCCATGGCGGGGGATTAGCAGGCCGATTCGGCGGAGGCGAGGGAAACGCCGCGGCGGGCAAAGCCGACGAGGCTCGCCCTTGCATGCGGTGCCGCGGCCGGGGCGGAAGGTTCGGAAAGTTCACATCCCGTGCAAGGCGGAAACGCCCAGATGAACCTTTCGCGCCCCCATGCCGGCCGTTCGCCTCCATTCTTCGCCAGGCCCATCGCGCGTCTCCATCGCCGCTTCGAACATAGCAGAAACATCGGCTGGAGGAACATGCCGCGCGAGCCCGCTTGCGTTTTTCAACCGATCCTCGTCCTCCCCGTGCGCGGAAGCGCATGGGGAGGGGGACCGCACGAAGTGCGGTGGAGGGGCCTTACAGACTCCGCGAAGCCCCTCCACCGCGCTACGCGCGGTCCCCCTCCCCATCGCCTTCGGCGACAGGGAGGACTGGTTGTTGCGTGAACACTTCGGGTGGGCCGCGCCTCGCTTCCTCGGCGACTTCGGCGAGGAGCCAGTCGCGGAAGTGGCGGACCTTGGCGCGGCCACGTTTGTGCTCGGGATAGACCAGCCAGGTCGCGCGCTTCTCGCAGATGATTAGGTCGAACGGGCGGACGAGGCGGCCGGCGGCGACGTCGTGCGGCCAATAGACCGGCGTCAGCAAGGCGACGCCGTGGCCGGCCGCGGCCATATGGCCTTCGGTGACCTGCGAATCGAGGCGGATGCCGCGCCCGCCGGGCTCGTCGCGCGGCGCGATGCCGGCTTTCTCCAGCCACAATTTCCACCAATCGTCGTCGGGCGTGAGGCGCGGCACGCGCAGCACGTCCTCGGGCGTCTCGAGCCGGTGGGCGTCGCGGAATTCGGGCGAGCAGAACAGAGCGGCGTGGAGGTGCCAGAGGAAATGGTGCCTGAGCCCCGGCCACGGCCCGAGCCCCATGCGGACGCCGACGTCGACATTCTCGCGGGCGAAGTCGATCAGGCCGTTCTCGGCCTGGAGGCGCACCGCGAGGTCGGGATGGGCGACCTGGAAGCGGCCGAGGCGCGGCGCGAGCCAGTTCGAGCCGAACGTCTGGGTGGTGCTGATGGTCAGCACGCTCTCATCCTCGTCGACCAGGCCGGCAAAGGCCTCGGAGAGATCGTCGAACGCGCCCGAGACCGAAGGCGCGAGGCGCCGCCCCGCCTCGCTCAGCGTCACCCGTCGCTTCGAGCGGATGAACAAGGGCAGGCCCAGCCGCTCCTCGAGCAGGCGGATCTGGTAGCTGACCGCCGCCTGGGTGAGGCCGAGCTCGGCCGCGGCGAGGGTGAAATTCTCGTGCCGGGCGGCCGCCTCGAAGGCGCGGACGGCGGCGAGGGGCGGCAGGCGGCGCATAGCCGTAGTTGATAAGCTCAGCTTGTTACCTGTGTCGAGCGTTTAGTTGGACGCACCGCGCCTGCCCCTCCTATTTCGGCGTCACCGACCGGCGACGTGCCGGCCGCACGACGAAAGGAGCCATAAAATGCGCGATGCTATGGAAGCGCGGATCTGGGCCGAGCACGGCCACGATTACGCAAGCCAGGTCGCCGGCCTGTTCGCGGCTGCCGGCGCGGCGTTCCGCCGCCTCAACGCGATCCAGTTCGACGCCCCGTGGGAGCGGGCCGGCGGACGGGGCGCCGGGCGGGGCGCAGGCCAGGGCGGACGGCTCGCCTAACGGTTCGGCAGACCACCACCACCACCACCACACCAAAGACGAAGCAGGGAGACATCAGATGAACCTCACCAACCTCAAATTCGCCATCCTCGGCTCGATCGCCGCCTTGGGCGTCACCGGCGGCACGCTCGCCGCCACCTCCGCGCCGCTGCACGCGGCCGAGCTGGTCGTCACCGCCAAGGCGCCGCAGGCGCGGATCCTCTATGACGACCTCGACCTCGCCGGCCGCGCCGGCATCGCCCGCCTCGACGCGCGGATCCGCGCCGCCGCCGGCCGGCTGTGCGATGCGACCGGGGTGCGCGACCTCGGCGTCCGCCTCGCCGCCGACAAATGCCGCGCCGAGCTGATCGCCGCCGCCGCGCCCCAGGCCAAGCAGGCCGAAGCGCGCTTCGGCACCCGCTACGCCGCCGCCGCCGGCCCCCTCGTCCTCGCACGTTGAGGGCGGCCGGAGCGGGCGCTCCCCCCAAGCCCCCGGGGAGCGCCCGCTCTTTCTCGCGCCGCGCGGTGGAGCTACACCCGCCGGCGTGCCCGATTTGCGCCTTCCGCTTGCCCTCACCCTCGCCGCGGCGCTAGCCGCGTGCACGGTGACCGAGCCCCCCGCCCCATCCTCTGCCGCGCAAGCCGCCCAGCCGCAGGCCCTGCTGACCTGGCCCGATCTGCTGAAGCGGCCGCGGCCCGAGCCGGACGCGACGATCCGCTACGGCGAGGCCGCGCTGCAGATCGTCGATCTATGGCTGCCCCCCGGCAAGGGCCCCTTCCCCACCGTGCTGATGGTCCATGGCGGCTGCTGGCAGAGCGAGGTCGCCGACCGGCGGATCATGAACTGGATCGCCGACGATTTGAGGACGCGCGGCATCGCGGTGTGGAACATCGACTATCGCGGCGTCGACCGCGAGGGCGGCGGCTATCCGGGTACCTTCCACGACGTCGCCGCCGCCGCCGACGCGCTGAAGGCGCACGCCGCCGAATATCGGCTCGACCTCTCGCACCTGGTCGCGGTCGGCCATTCGGCGGGGGGACATCTGGCGCTGTGGCTCGCGGCGCGGCCGAAGCTGCCGGCGGGGAGCCCGCTACGGGTCGGCACGCCGATCCGGATCCACAAGGTGGTGAGCCTCGGCGGCTTGCCCGACCTCGAGGAACAGGCGCGGCCGCCCGGGAGCGGCTGCGGCATGGAGGTGATCCCGCGGATATCCGGCGGCCGCTTCGACGAGACCTCGATCCCCCGCCTGGCGCCGCTCGGCGTGCCGCAGGCGCAGGTCAACGGGCTCCAGGACCGCATCGTGCCCATCCATTTCCCCACCGACTATGCCGCGGCGATGCGCGCCAAGGGCGACAAGGTGACGGTTCGCATGATCGACCATACCGGCCATGTCGAGCTGATCGCGCCCGAAAGCGCGGCGTGGCGGGCGGCGGTGGAGGAGATAGAGAATGGGCTGCGCTAAGCTCCTCCCCGGA
>JBJMTY010000230.1:0-5581 GCA_045811445.1 Allosphingosinicella sp.
CCCGGAATTGATCTCGACATAAGTGTCGTTGGCGTCGGCCTCGCCGGCGAGCAGCGCCTTGACCTTGTCCTGCTCGGCGCGCTCGGCGAGCTCGGCGAGCGACTTTACCGCATCGTCGACCAGCGAATCGTCGCCCTCCGCCTCGGCCATCTCGGCAAGCTCGACAATGTCGTCGAGCTCGCGCTCGATGGCGCGGGTCGCGGCGATCGCCTCGTCGAGGCGGCGCCGCTCGCGCATCACCTCCTGCGCCGCCTTGGGGTCGTTCCACAGCGCCTGGTCCTCGACCCGCGCGTTCAGCTCGTCGAGCCGCGCCAGCGCGCGGTCCCAATCGAGGAACCGGCGTAGCAAGGCGAGCGCCGACTGGACCTGGTCGACATAGGTTTGCGCTTCTGCGCGCATTCTATTCCTTTCGAGGGGACAGTCACTTTTCCGCACCGCCTGGCCGGACTGGTGAGACCGAGCGGAAAAGTGACTGTCCCCGGTGCCTAGTAAATCCCGCCCTGATTTTGCAAGAAATCGCTGTCGCGGGGCTGCTGGGCCTGCGGGCGGGCGGCCCGCTTCGCCGGCTTGGCGGCGGCGGCGGGCTGCGCCTCCTCGTCGCGGCCGAAGGCGCGTCGGGGCTCGCTCTCGGGCTTGAACGCCTCCCAGATCACCGCCGCCTTGGGGTCGTCGGTCGGCCAGGCGCCGAACACCTTCTGGCCCGAGCGGCGGTCGATCCGCACCATGCGGATGCCGGCCGGGGCGCGGAACGGGAGGGCGGGCATGTCCTTGAACGCTTCGAGGGCGAACTGCTTGAAGATCGGCGCCGCGAGCGTGCCGCCCTGGGCATAGCCGCCCATCGGCCGGGGATGGTCGAAGCCCATATAGACGCCGGCGACGATCTCGGGCGTCCCGCCGATGAACCAGACGTTGGTCGGTCCCGAGGTGGTGCCGGTCTTGCCGAACAAGGGCCGCTTGAGGTCGCGCAGCACCACCGCGGTGCCCCGCTGGACGACGCCTTCCAGGATGTGGACCATCTGATAGGCGGTCATCGGATCGACGACCTGCTTGGTCCTGAGCGGCGGGCGCGGCATCGGCTTGCCGTCCCAATCGGGCGCGTTGCAGCCTTCGCAGGGCCTTGTGTCGGCGCGGTAGATGACCCTCCCGTTGCGGTCCTCGATATAGTCGATCAGGCTCGGCTTCAGCGCGCGGCCCTGGTTGGCGAGGGTGGCGAAGGCGTTGGTCATGCGCAGCGCCGTCGTGTCGCCGGCGCCGAGCGCCATCGAGAGGTAATTGGGATAGTCGCCGACGCCGAGGTCGTGGGCGCGGCGGGTCACCTTGTCCATGCCGATCTGGTTGGCGGTGCGCACTGTCATCAGGTTGCGGGACTGCTCGACGCCCCAGCGCATGGTCTGCGGCCCGGCATTAGGGCCCGAGAAGTTGCGGAAGCATTTGTTGCCGAGCCCGGCGCCCTGCCACACGCAGAACGGGCCGTCGACGATGATCGAGGCGGGGGTGAGGCCGTTGTCGAGCGCGGCCGAATAGACGATCGGCTTGAAGGTCGATCCGGGCTGGCGGAGCGCCTGGGTCGCCCGGTTGAAATCGTCGCCCTTGAGGTCCCAGCCGCCCTGCATGGCGAGGATGCGGCCCGAGGCGACCTCCTCGACCACCATCGCGCCGCGGATGGTCGGGATGGTCTTCAATTGCCAGTCGGCCCCGTTCCTCTTCACCGCGACGAGCGTGCCGGGCGTGAGGAAATCGAAAGCGGGCGACGCCGTGCCGCGCTTGGGCATGGCGGCGGCGTAGCTCGGCAGATCGCCCTGGCTGCCGTCGGCGAAGCCAAGCCGCGCGGTGCCGCCGCTCTTCGCCAGCACCACGGCGGGCCGCCAGTCGGGATAGCCGACGCCGAACGGCGCCCGGGCGAGCGCGCCGCGCCAGTCGCCGGCGACGTCGATCTTCAGGCCGGGGTCGTTCCAGCCGCGATTGCCGTCGTAGCGCATCAGGCCGTCGCGCAGCGCCTGCTCGGCGGCGCGCTGCTTGGCGACGTCGATCGACGAGCGGATCCACAGGCCGCCGGTATAGACGCCGTTCGGCCCCTTCTCGGTCCCTTCGCCATATTGGTCGAGGAGCTGGCGGCGCAGCTCCTCCATGAAATAGCCGCCGATGTTGCGGACGCTGTTCTGCGGGCCGCGCACCGTGCCGAGCGGCGCCGCTTCCGCCTCGGCGCGCTGGGCGGCGCTGATCTTGCCGTTCTTCTCCATCTCGCGCAGCACGTAGTTGCGGCGCGCGAGCGCCCGCTCGGTGCGGGTCTCGGGGTCGTAATTGTTCGGCGCCTTGGGCAGGATGGCGAGATAGGCGAATTCGGGCAGAGTGAGCTGGCTCACGTCCTTGTCGAAATAGGCCCGGCTCGCCGCCTGCACGCCGTACGCGTTGCGGCCGAGGAATATCTGGTTGAGGTAGAGTTCGAGGATCTGCTGCTTGGTCAGGACATGCTCGATGCGGCGGGCGAGGAAGGCCTCCTTGATCTTGCGCGTCACCGAATATTCGTTGCCGACGAGGAGGTTCTTGGCGACCTGCTGGGTGATGGTCGAGCCGCCCGCCACCCGGTCGCCGCTGCCGATGTGCAAAGTGTAGTTGATCACCGCCTTGACGAAGCCGGGATAGTCGAGCCCGCCATGGGTGAAGAAGGTCTTGTCCTCGGCCGAGGTGAAGGCGTCGACCAATTGCTGCGGGAATTCCTCGTAGCTCAGCTCGACCCGCCGCTCGCGCGCGAAGCTCTGGACGGGCTCGCCGTTGATGTCGCGGACCGTGGTGGGGAGCGGCGGCTGGTAGGTGAGCAGGGTCTCGGCGGAAGGAAGGCCGCGCGCGAACAGCAGCCACAAGACGAAATAGAGGATGACCGGGATCGACAGCAGGATCGCGAGCCACCGCACCCACCTTCTGCGCCACGCGGCGCGGGCGCCGTCCCTGAGGCGGGCGGCCTGGTCGCTGAAGGAGGCGGAAGCGGCGGGGGCGGCGGCGTCGGAAGTCATCTGGTCCGACCCTCTAGCCGATGCGCCGCGGGCGGTGAAGGCCGGCTTTCACCGCTCGGCCAGCTTGACGCGGCGGGTGGCGAAATAGGTTTCGATGGCGCTGCGCATGCCCTGGGCGATCTGGGTGCGGCCTTCGGGCGACTGGATGTAGGCGGCGTCGGTGGGGTTGGTGAGGTAGCCGGTCTCGAACAGGATCGAAGGCACGTCGGGCGCCTTCAGCACGACCAGCGAGGCGAAGCGGTGGTAATCGGGGCGGAACGGGAAATAGGCCGAGCCTTCCCGCTTCAGCAAGGCGGCGAAGCGGGCGGAGACGTCCATGCTCTCGCGCTGGGCGAGGTCGATGAGGATGCGGTCGACATTGCCGTTGCCGCTCAAGGTGGCGTCGCCGAGCCGCTGGCTGGCATTCTGCTCGGCGGCGAGCAGGGCCGCCTGGCGGTCCGAGGCGACTTCCGAGAGGGTGTAGATGGTCGCGCCGCGGGCATTGTCGCTGTGCGGCGCCGCGTCGGCGTGGATCGAGATGAACAGGTCCGCGCCGAGGCGGCGGGCGATCTCGTAACGGTCGGTGAGGACGAGGAAGCGGTCGTCCTCGCGGGTCAGGGCGACGCGGACCTTGCCCGAAGCGGCCAGCGCCTCGCCGATCGCCCTGGCGATGGCGAGCGTGACTTCCTTCTCCGGCCGGCCGCTGAACGGCGAGGCCGCGCCCGGGTCCTTGCCGCCGTGGCCGGCGTCGAGCACGACCAGGGGCCGGCTCGCGTCGCGGGCACCGAAGACGCGCGGCAGCGGCGCCCCGCCGTCCGGCGCCCCGGCCCTGCGGAGGTCGATGGTGACGCCGTTGCCGTCGCTCGCACCGCGGTCGCACCCGGCGACGAGGGCGGCCGTCAGCAGGACGAAGGGGAGGCGGCGCATGGCGCTATCTGCCGTCCCGAACCCGCCCCGGTCCAGCGAAAATCGGCCGTTCCGGCCCCGTGGCCGGTTGCCGCTCACGCGGTCAGGTGCTAGCAACCTCCATCGGCCATGGTTGAAGGCGAAAACCGCCATCTCCTCTCAAGCCGTGAGAATTCGCGCCGGCCTTCACCGCCGGACACCCAAGGTTGACGCTGCATGAGGTATGTTTCCCCCGGACCGCTTCCCGCCACCACGGCGAGGGGCGTTGCGTCCGGGGCTCCGCGGCCCGCACTCACAAGCGGCCTGCCGATCGCAGCAGACGCGAAGCTTTCCATTGCAACCCGGACATTCGGGGCGCGCACCCTTTCGGCCGCGCCCCTGTCCCTATTCGAACGCGCGCGGCGCGGCCCCGCAAAGGCGGCGCGGCGCGCGTGGAGTGACATGAATGACAATGCGCATGTTGATCGACGCGCGCCACCAGGAAGAGACCCGGGTGGCGGTGGTCAAAGGCAACCGGATCGAGGAATTTGATTTCGAATCCGCCGAGCACAAGCAGCTCAAGGGCAATATCTATCTCGCCAAGGTAACAAGGGTGGAGCCGTCGCTGCAGGCGGCGTTCGTCGATTACGGCGGGAACCGGCACGGCTTCCTCGCCTTCTCGGAAATCCATCCGGACTATTACCAGATCCCGCGCGAGGACCGCGAGGCCCTGCTCCGCGAGGAAGCGGAGCATGCCGCCGAGGAGGAGCGCCTGCGCGCCGCCGAGGACGCGCGCTACGACGATCATGACGATGAGGATCACGACCACGGCCGCGATTTCGCCGACAATGGCGACGCGGACGGTTTCGCCGAGCCTGAAGGCGAGGCCGAGGAAGGCGACGAGGACGCCCCCGCGCCGCCCGAAGCGGCCGAGAGCGCGCCCGAGGAGAATGCCGCCGACGAGCTTCGCCGCAAGCGCCAGAATCTCAGGCGCCGCTACAAGATCCAGGACGTCATCCGCCGCCGCCAGGTGCTTCTCGTCCAGGTCGTCAAGGAGGAGCGCGGCAACAAGGGCGCCGCCCTCACCACCTATCTGAGCCTCGCCGGCCGCTATTGCGTGCTGATGCCGAACACGAGCCACGGCGGCGGCATCAGCCGCAAGATCTCGAACGGCTCGGACCGCAAGCGCCTCAAGCAGATCATGACCGACCTCAACCTGCCGAACAGCATGAGCTGCATCGTCAGGACGGCCGGCCTCAGCCGCACCAAGACCGAGATCAAGCGCGACTTCGATTATCTCGCCCGCCTGTGGGACGAGATACGCGACCGCACGCTGGGCAGCTCGGCCCCGGCGCTCATCTACGGCGACAGCGACCTCATCAAGCGCGCCATCCGCGACATCTACAATCGCGACATCGACGAGGTCATCATCGAGGGCGAGGAGGGCTACAAGGCCGCCCGCAACTTCATGAAGCTGCTGATGCCCAGCCATGTCCGGCGGGTGCAGAATTACGTCGACACTGTGCCGCTCTTCCAGCGCTACGGCGCCGAGGACCAGCTCGCCGCCATGTACCACCCGGTCGTGCAGCTGAAATCGGGCGGCTATCTGGTCATCAACCCGACCGAGGCCCTGGTCTCCATCGACGTGAACTCGGGGCGCTCCACGCGCGAACACAATATCGAGGACACCGCACTGCGGACGAACC
>JBJMTY010000231.1:0-11823 GCA_045811445.1 Allosphingosinicella sp.
ATGGCCAAGTGCGGCCATTACGAGCATTGGGAAACCGATTTCAGGCTGGTCAGGGAACTGGGCACAGGATTTTTGCGCTACGGCCCCCCACTCCACCGTACCTTTCTCGGTCCTGACCGGTACGACTGGGAATTCGCCGACCTTGCCTTCGCGCGGCTGCGCAAACTCGGCATCGTGCCCATTGTCGACCTTTGCCATTTCGGCGTGCCAGACTGGATCGGCAATTTCCAGAACCCCGATTTCCCGCAGCTCTTCGCCACCTATTGCGGCGCCTTCGCCGAGCGTTTCCCCTGGGTGCAGCTCTACACCCCGGTCAACGAGATGTTCATCTGCGCCGTCTTCTCGGCCCGCTACGGCTGGTGGAACGAGCAGGCGACCGACGACCGCTCGTTCGTCACCGCCTTGAAGCACATCGCCAAGGCCAACGTGCTCGGCATGATCGAGATATTGAAGCGCCGGCCCGACGCCATCTTCATCCAGTCGGAAAGCTCGGAATATTTCCACGCCGACAGCCCCGCCGCGATCGGCCGCGCCGAGGTGCTCAACTCGATGCGCTTCCTGCCGCTCGACCTCAATTACGGCCTGCGCGTCGATACCGAGATGTACGAATATCTGCTCGACCACGGCATGACCCGCGAGGAATATCATTTCTTCCTCGAGCACCGGCTCAAGCAGCACTGCATCCTGGGCAACGATTATTACATGACCAACGAGCACCGCGTGTTCGCCGACGGCCATACCGAATCGTCGGGCGAGGTGTTCGGCTATGCCGAGATCACCCGCCAATATTACGACCGCTACCGCCTGCCGGTGATGCACACCGAGACCAACATGAGGGAGGGGCCGACCGGCCAGGAAGCGGTGCAGTGGCTGTGGAAGGAATGGGCCAATGTGCTCAGGATCCGCAACGTCGGCATCCCGACCGTCGGCTTCACCTGGTATTCGCTGACCGACCAGGTCGATTGGGACACCGCGCTTCGCGAGCAGAACGGCAACGTCAACCCGCTCGGCCTCTACGATCTCGACCGCAACATCCGCAACGTCGGTCGCGCCTACAAGAGATTGATCGCCGACTGGAAGGACGTGCTGCCGGCCTCGAGCCTGTGCCTCACCGTGCCGATCGTCACCCCTCAGCATTCCGAGCGCATGTATGTGCGCGAGCAGCAGGAGGACGCCGCCCGGCGCCTGCGCGAATTCGTCACCGAACCGAGCGCCCCGGAGGGCGGAGTATGAAAATATCCCGCATCGAGACCTTCGCCGTCGCGCCGCGCTGGCTGTTCGTCCGCGTCGAGTGCGACGAAGGCCATGTCGGCTGGGGCGAGGCGAGCCTGGAAGGGTGGGGCGAAGCGGTCGCCGGGGCGATGGAAGCGCTGAAGGACCGCTTCGTCGGCCACGACGCCTTTGCCATCGAGGACATCTGGCAGATCGGCTATCGCGGCGGCTTCTACCGGGGCGGGCCGGTGTTGATGTCGGCCCTCGCCGGGCTCGACCAGGCGCTGTGGGACTTGAAGGGCAAGGCGCTCGGCCAGCCCGCCTGGCAGCTGATGGGCGGCAAGGTGCGCGAGCGCGTCCGCGCTTATGCCTGGATCGGCGGCGACCGGCCGCATGAGATAGCCGAGGCGGCGCGGGCGCGGCGCGCCCAGGGCTTTTCCGCCGTCAAGATGAACGCCACCGCCGAGCTCGACTGGATCGGCACGCCCAAATTGTTCGACGAGGTGGTGAGCCGCGTCGAAGCCGCGCAGGCGGAGGGGATGGACGTCGGCCTCGATTTCCACGGCCGGGTCCACCGGCCGATGGCGAAGCGCCTGGCCAAGGTGCTGGAGCCCCTGGACCTGCTGTTCATCGAGGAGCCCTTGCTGTCGGAGAATCACGAAGGCCTGGCGCAGATCGCGCAGCTCGTCTCGACGCCGATCGCGCTGGGCGAGCGGCTCTTCTCGCGCTGGGACTTCAAGCCCTTCTTCGAGAGCGGCACCGTCGACATCATCCAGCCCGATCTCAGCCACGCCGGCGGCCTCACCGAATGCCGCAAGATCGCGGCGATGGCCGAGGCCTATGACGTCGCCGTCGCGCCGCATTGCCCGCTCGGCCCGCTTGCCTTGGGCGCCTGCCTCCAGCTCGCCGCCACCGCGCCCAACGTCGCGCTGCAGGAGATGTCGCTCGGCATCCACTACAATGTCGGCGCCGACCTCTACACCTATGTGAAGGACAAGGCTCCCCTCACCGCCGTCGACGGCTATCTGCCGATCCCGGACGGCCCCGGCCTCGGCGTCGAGATCGACGAGGACAAGGTCCGCGAGGCGGCGAAGGAAGGCCATCGCTGGCGCAATCCCGTCTGGCGGCAGCGCGACGGCAGCTTCGCGGAATGGTAGGCGCTCAGGCGCGCGGGAGGTAGCGGATCGTCTCGTCGATATGGCCGACCTGGCGCGAGAGGTCGTGGTCGATGAAGATCGGCACCCCGGCCGCGGTGAGGCGGTTGCAGAAGTAGAAATCCTCGCCCATCAGCTTCGGCCCTTCGGCCCAGACCTCGCGGAACAGGGGAAGGAGGGGCGTAGCGGTGGCCTCGGCATGGCGCTTGAGCTTGTCGAGCACGCGCATGTCGATGAGGCATAGCCCGAGGCCGTTCGCGTCCACTTGCTGAAGCCCCGCCGCCGGCACGACGCGCTCGCCCCCCGCGACCGCGGTGGAGCCCTCGAACTGGCGCTGGCTGATGTTGCAGCCGACCACCGGCTTTTGATGCGCGAGCAGCCGGAGCAGGGCGTCGCGGGGGAAGACGTGGTCGCTGTCCATCCACAAAGCGAAGTCGGCGCCCCACCGCGCGGCCCGGTCGAACAAGGCGCCGCGGGCGAGGCTGATGGTGGAGAGGCTCACCACCATCGTCTCGATCTCGGGGACGGTCTTTTTGCCGTCGACGTTGATGTCGGCCCGCGTCGTCGCGGCGATCAGATTGCCGAGGCATTCGGTGAAGGCCGGCTTGGCGCCGCTGTGAATCGGGATGAGGAGCGCGATCTTCACGCTTCACGTCTTGGCGCAACCGGATGGCCGGGGCAACGCGGGCGCCCGGTTTCCCGGTTTGTTAGGCGACCGCCCTCAGGCGCCTTTGCTGCGCGCGCCGGGGCACCGGGCAGACGCCGAGCTCGTCCTGCAGGCGGCTGAGCTCGCGCTCGCGGGCGGCGCGATAGGCGTCGGCGTAGCGCGCGTCGCACGCGGCTTCCTCGGCGGTCTGGGCGCGGTAGAAGCTGACGCAGATGTGGCGGCCGAATATGTCGTCGCCGCGCATCTTGATTTCCGGGCGGGCGCCTTCGGGAAGCGTGTCCCGGACGGCGCTCAGCCGTCCGATCAGCTCGTCGAGCGAGCCGCAATCCCGGATTTCGATAAAGTCTTTGACCAATGCACTCATTACAAAACCCCTCCCGCATTCCCCGCGGCGAAAGCTAATGCGGCCGATTCGCGCCGCAAGCCAGATTCGCAAACTTATCCACAGTTAAGTTTCGCATCGCTGAACCGCCGTTGGCGGGCGCTCATTTCACGCCGCCGATTCGCGCCCGAAGCCACTCCCCGCCTCGGTTTGTATGCTGCGCGGCAAGTTGCTGAAATACCGTATTTTACCGGGAAGGGCGGGCGAGGGTCAGTAGGCCGGCTTCAACAAGCCCTCGATGACGTGATGCTGCACCACCGGCTCGAGCGCGTCGGTGACGCGGCAGGTGAGGTGATCGCGCACCCGGGCGGGCAGGGCGTCGAGATAGGCCCGCGTGACCTGGAGGTCGTGATGGCCGGCGTTGGTCGCATCGGGCGCGTCGACGCCGACGACGAGCACCGGCCGCGGCTCGCCGGAGCGGTTGGCGGTGCCGCGGTGGATGGTGAGCGCCGAGCGGGCGGAGATGTCGCCCCGCTGCGCGAGCTTGCGCTCGACCCGGGAGACGTAGCGCGGCCACAGCGATTCGGGCGGGAACATCCCGTTCGGGCAGGCGGAGAGATCGTCCCACTGGGTGCCCGGCGCGATCTCGAAGGCGCCGTGCTCGGGCCTTGTGTCGACGCAGGCGAGGTTGAAGGCGAGCGAGTTGAGCCGCCGCCCGCGGGTCGTCGCCTCGGGCGCCTTGAAGTCGCGATGCCAGGGCTGGTCGGCCGCGCCGGGGAAGGGGATGTCGAAGCCGATCTCGACGATCCGGTAATCAGGGCCGAGCGCCGCTTCGCAGACCGCGACGAACCAGGGATGGACGGCGATGTCGACGAAGCCGGAGACGCGCTCCGGCTGGACCTCGACATACCAGCGCTCGGGCCCGCGCGGGAGGGCGCCGCCGGGCACCTTCATCGCTTCCTCGAACAGTGCCATCACCTCGGCCCGCATCCGGTCCGCCCAGGCCGGGGCGAAGGCGCCCTTCAGCGCGATGATGCCGTCGCCGTAGAGCCCGCGCAAAATGTCCGCCGGCTCCCAATCCTCCATCCGCACGCGAGTCTCCACACTCATCCTGTGCGGGATTATTCCATTTGTATGATTAATGCGAGGCGGCTAACGGGCCGCGCATGCTGGAAAACGCCGCTTTCGCTTTCGAGGTCGAACCCGTTGCCGAGGGGGACGCGACCCTGATCGAGGTCCGCGCCGCCGACAGCGGCGAGACCCGCACGTATCGCATCGCTGGCGGCGAGCAGGAGGATTATGCCGCCTTCTTCGCCGCGCTTGCTCGCGACTATGGCACGCGGCTTCCCCACATACTCGACCGTGGCCACGCCGCGCCGTCCGGCGAGATCGAATGGCGGCCGCTCATCGTCGACAATCTCCACGCGCTGACCACGGCCGGCTACGGCGACCCGGCGGTGCTGGCGACCGACCAGGGCTATGTCCTCGTCGCCACCTCCAACGACGCGCCGGACGCCTTCCCGATCCTGCGCTCGGACGATCTCAGGCATTGGGAGCATCGCGGCTTCGTCTTCGCGGCCGGCGAGGGGCCCGCCTGGGCCGCGCAAGGACGCCGCCAGAGCGATTTCTGGGCGCCGGAAATGGCGCGGGTCGGCGACGAATATTGGCTGTGCTACACCGCCCGCCAGCATTCCAACGCTCTGGCCATCGGCCTCGCCAAGAGCGACAGCCCGTTCGGGCCCTGGCGCGATCTCGGCCGGCCGCTGATCGCCGGCCATGGGATCAACACGACGGGCCTGCCCGACGATCCGGCGCGTCCGTTGCTGAGCGGCGGCGTGATCGATTCGCACATCTTCATCGACGCGAACGGCGAGCGCTATCTCTACTGGAAGGCCGACACCAACGGCATCTGGCCGCGCCCGCTCGCCGCTTTGCTGCGCGAGCGGCCCGGGCTGATCGGGCGGCTCTTCGCGTCGGAGGAGGACCGCCGCACCGCCGCCTTCGCCGCCGCGATCGTGCCCTGGGCGAACCGGCGGCGGCCGATCGAGCGCTTCTTCTGGATGCAGCCGCTGATCGAGGCGGCGCTCGCCAATTGGCGGCCGGTCCAGGCCGCGCTCGCCGAGTTCGGCCTCGCCGGCGCCATTCTCGAGGCGATGCGCACACCGATCTACGCCGCCCGCCTCGCCGAGGATGGCGAGAGCCTGGTCGGCGAGCCGCGTATCGTCCTTGCCAACGATCAGGATTGGGAAGGCCATTTGATCGAAGGCCCGTGGGTGACGCGCCAGGACGGCCGCTATTGGCTGTTCTACGCCGGCAACGATTTCTCGACGCCGGCCTACGGCATCGGCGTCGCCTCGGCCGACCATCCGTTCGGGCCCTATGCCAAGCAGGCCGAGCCGCTGCTCCGCTCGACCCGCGAATGGACCGCGCCGGGCCACGCCTCGGTGGCGGCGGGCGTGGACGGGCGGCCGCAGCTCTTCTTCCACGCCTTCCATCCCGGCACCGGCGGCTACAACGTGTTCCGCGCCTTGCTCACAGTCGGGCTCGACTTCGAAGGCGGCAAGGTGACCCTCCGCCCGGTCTGACCGCAACCCCACCGCCGCCGCCGCGTTGGCCGCCGGTGCGGATCGCCACGTTCAACGTCAACGGCGTCAACGGCCGCCTCGCTGTGCTGCTCGAGTGGCTGGCCGAGGCGAAGCCGGACGTCGCCTGCCTGCAGGAATTGAAGGCGCCGCAGGACAAATTCCCCGCCGCCGCGATCGAGCAGGCGGGCTATGGCGCGATCTGGCTCGGCCAGCCGCGCTGGAACGGCGTCGCCATCCTCGCTCGCGGCTGCGAGCCGGTCGAGACCCATCGCGGCCTGCCGGGCGATCCGGACGACGCGCAGGCCCGCTACATAGAGGCGGCGATACGGGGCGTCCTGGTCGGCTGCCTCTACGCGCCCAACGGCAATCCAGTGCCGGGCCCGAAATTCGCCTACAAGCTCGCCTGGAACGCCCGCCTGATCGCGCACGCCAAACGGCTCCACGGCCTCGACGGCCCGGTCGTCCTCGCCGGCGACTACAACATCATCCCGACCGACCTCGACGTCTACAAGCCAGAGCGCTGGCTGGACGACGCCTTGTTCCAGCCCGAGCCGCGCGCGCAATATGTCGCGCTGCTCGGCCAGGGCTGGCGCGACGCGCTCCGCCACCTCCATCCGGGCGAGACGATCTACACTTTCTGGGATTATTGGCGGAACGCCTTCGCCCGTGACGCCGGGATCCGCATCGACCATCTCCTGCTCAACCCGGTCGCCGCGCGCGGCCTCGCCGCCGCCGGGGTCGATCGCGACGTCCGGGCCCGCGCGGGGGCGAGCGACCATGCCCCGACCTGGATCGAGCTCGATCTCGCCGAACATGGTTAAAGCGTCGGTAGGATTTACAGTCGGCGAGGCCCTGGCGGCGCGGAATCGCGGAAATCCGCCATTGGCCCGGTCTTTGCTGATGTTCCGGCGATGCTGGAGAAGATCGCCCGCCTGTTCGTCATCCGCCGCCGGGTCGAGGCCTGGGCGGTGATCTACGCTTTGGCGCTCGGCGCCACGACGCGCGGCGTCCATTACCTCCAGCTCTATCCGGGCTTCGAGGGCCGGCTGCTGTTCCTCGCCTGCACCGGCGCGGTGTTCATGGCCGGCGCCAAGCTGCTCGACGCCACCCGGGCGCCGGCGGTGCGCCGGACGACCCTCAGCCGCCTCGTCACTCGCGCCCGCGCCAATTGTTGGTGAGAAATCCCAAGGCTAGGCCGGCCCGCTGAGCCCATATTCTCGTTAGGTCCCATGAAAACGGCGGATTTCCGCCGTTTTCGCGACTTGGCACGCCCCCTGCAAAACTCCCGTCGACCGCCGCGAGGGCGGGGGAAAAGATTTCGAGGGAGCTATCGCCATGATCAATATCGAGCAGATCAAGCAGGGGTTCGTCGCGATGATCGCGGCCGCCATCCTCACCGCCACCACCGTCGGCGCCGCCGTCGGCCCGGCCCGCGCGATCGAGACGGCGCCCGTCGCCGCTCCGGCCGCCACCGCCTGATCCCGGAAAAAGGGGCCCGCTTTCGTGACCGAGATACTCGCCATTTCCCGGGAAGACCTGGTGCGCATGACGCCGCCGCCGGCCGGACGGCCGCGCCCGGCCCAAGGCGCCGGCCCGGCTCCGAGGCTGCCGCTCAACCTCAGGGAGCTGCTCCCGGCCAGCCTGTTCTCGCGGACCCGGGACATCGTCGCCTCGAACGTCGCCGACATGCTCGACCGCGCCGAGGACCCGGCCAAGATGATCCGCATGATCATCCTCGAGATGGAGGAGACTTTGGTCGAGGTGCGGGCGTCCGCGGCGCGGACCATCGCGGACCAGAGCGAGATGCGCCGCCAGATCGGCCGCATCGAGCGGATCCGCGACGGCTGGCAGGAGAAAGCCGAGCTGGCGCTGTCGAAAGGCCGCGAGGACCTCGCCAAGGCCGCTCTCGTCGAGAAGCAGCGCGCCGCCGACGCGGCCCAAAGCTCCGCCGCCGAGATCGACGCGCTCGACGAGGCGCAGCGCGCGTCTGAGGCGGACATCGCCCGGCTGCAGGCCAAGCTGCGCGAGGCGCGCACCCGCCAGAGCGCCATCCAGGCCCGGCTCGAGAGCGCCAACCAGCGGGCGCGGCTACGCGAAATGTATGCCGGCCCGCGGGTCGAGGACGCGTTCAGCCGCTTCGAAACGCTCGAGCGCCGCGCCGATCTCGCCGAGGGCCATGCGGAATCGCTGGCGGTCGCGAAGACGCTGGAGGAAGAGATAAGCGAGCTCAGGAACGCCGAGAGGATCGACGCGGAGCTCGATGCGATGAAGCAGCGGCTCGCCGCGAAGCTGGAGGCCTGATCGATGCTCGAAGACCTGCCCAAGGTGCTGGTGGTCCTGACCCTGTTCATCGGCCTGCCGTGGCTGATCTTCCACTACATCACCAAGTGGAAGACGGCGGCGACCCTGACCCATGGCGACGAGGCGATGCTCGAGGAATTGCACGACCTCGCACGCCGGCTCGACGACCGGGTCGCGACGGTGGAGCGGATCATGACCGCCGAGAATCCCAATTGGCGCAGCATCGCGGCCGATCCGGTCGCGCCGCGCCTCGACACCGACCATTCCGACACGCTGAGGAGGATCAAATGAAGCGGGGGAAATTCGTTCTGGACCGCGCCAACGGCAAGCTTTTCGGCGTCTGCGCCGGCATCGCCGCGGCGACCGGGATCGACGCCACCATCATCCGCATCGGCTTCGTCGTCGCGACGGTGGCGGGCGGCTGGCCCTGGACCGTCGTCGCCTATGTCGCCGCGGCGTTCATCGCCAAGGAGCGCGGCCGGCCGCTGTTCGAACGCAAAGGGTCCGAGCGGGAGGAAAGCGCCGCCCGCCCGGGCCTGTCGACCCACCGCATGACCGGCGAGATGCGCGACATCGACCGCCGCCTGGCGGAAGTCGAGACCTACGTCACCAGCGGCAATTCGAGCCTCGAGCGCGAGATCGAGAAGCTGCGCGCCTAGCCGGCGCGCCGGAACACGGAAAAACGAGGGGAAAGGGAGGCGTCGATGAACGAAGCGATGACCCAAATCCTGGTCGCGGGCGAGGCGCTGGCGGGGCTCGCCATCTGCCTGGCGGCGGCCCTGAAGGGGTGGCACGGCTGGCTCGAGCTGAAGCGGCTGGAGCTGAGCGCCGGGCCGGGCGCGGGGCAGGGTGGCGGGCCGCGGGCCGCGACCGGGAGCGCCGGCGAGCGGATCGAGATGGCCGACCTCAAGGAAAGGATCCGCAAGCTCGAAAGCCTGGCCGCCTCGATCGACCTCTGAGCGGTCAGGGCGCGACCCGCAGCGCCTCCGTGCGCGGCGGCGACCCCCAGACGTGCCAGACGTCGCCGAAGCGGTCGTCCGCGATCGGGCCGGGCGAGGTCCCGCCGAGGCGAGCGACGATCTCGGGCACGGTGTTCGAATGGCCGACGATCAGCACCGTGCCCGGCTCGGCGCGGACACGGCCGACGAGGCCGTCCAGATCGGTCGCGGGATATTCCTTCACGGCGATATGGAGACTGGCGGCGAGCGGCGCCGCCGTCTCGTGCGCGCGGCGGGTGTTGCTGACGTAGATCGCCGACGGAGGGTCGCCGCGCAGCAGGTCCGCCAGCCGCTCCGCCGCGTGCCGCCCTTCCGCGCTGAGGCCGGGATCCTGCCCCGCTTCCTTCTGGAGGTGGCGCATCACGTAATAATCGGGACGCGGCGTCTCGCGCGCCGCCGTCGTGCAGGCGGCGAGCGCGAGGACGGCGGGGAGGAGGGCGGTGAGGGTCGGCAACCAGCGCATCGTGTCGCTCCTTTCCGCGCAGCCTGCCGCGCCGCGCGCCGCTTCACAAGGGCGGCGACACCGGGTACGGGGCGGCCGAAGCGACAAGGACCGAGGATGACAGACCGACCCGAGCGCCCGAACCGTCCGGCGCTGTGCCTCCACGTTCCCGAACCGGGAGCCCGTCCCGGCGACGCGGTCGATTTCTCCCATATCGCGATTCCCGCCGCCGGCAGCGTCCGCCGCCCCGATCCGCACTGCCCGGCCGCCGAGACGCACGACCTCGTCGGAACGCTCGTGCGGGTGCTCGACGAGGAGGGGAAGGCGGTCGGCCCGTGGGACCCGAAGCTCGACGCCGAGACCCTGCGCCGCATCCTTCGCGACATGCTGCTGGTCCGCGCCTACGACGATCGCATGTACCGCGCCCAGCGGCAGGGCAAGACCAGCTTCTACATGAAATCGACCGGCGAGGAGGCGGTGGCGGTCGCCGGCACCCACGCGCTCGACCGCGACGACATGACCTTCCCGACCTACCGCCAGCAGGGGATATTGATCGCCCGCGACTACCCGCTGGTGACGATGATGTGCCAGGTCTATTCGAACAAGGGCGACCCGCTGAAGGGGCGCCAGCTGCCGATCATGTACGCCTCCAAGGCGCACGGCTTCTTCACCATCTCGGGCAATCTCGCGACCCAATATCCGCAGGCGGTGGGCTGGGCGATGGCCTCCGCGATCGCCGGCGACAGCCGCATCGCCTCCGCCTACATAGGCGACGGCTCGACCGCCGAGGGCGATTTCCACGCCGCCTGCACCTTCGCCGGCGTCTATCGCGCGCCGGTCATCCTCAACGTCGTCAACAACCAGTGGGCGATCTCGACCTTCTCGGGAATCGCCGGGGGCGAGCTCACCACCTTCGCGGCGCGGGCGGTGGGCTACGGCATCGCCGGGCTCAGGGTCGACGGCAACGACGCGCTGGCCGTCTACGCCGCCACACGCTGGGCGGCGGACCGGGCGCGGGCCAATCTCGGGCCGACCCTCATCGAATTCTTCACTTACCGGGTGGAGGGCCATTCGACCTCCGACGACCCTTCCGCCTACCGCCCCCAGGACGCCGCCGCGGCCTGGCCGCTCGGCGACCCGGTCGAGCGGCTGAAGCGGCACCTCGCCGGGCTCGGCGAATGGGACGAGGAACGGCACGCTTCGCTGATCGCCGAGCTCGACGCTTCGGTCCGCGCCGCGCAGAAGGAAGCGGAGCGGCAGGGCACGCTCCAGTCCGATCCCTACCAGGACATTGGCTCGATGTTCGAGGAGGTGTTCGAGCAATTGCCCTGGCACCTCAGGGAGCAGCAGGCCCAGGCGATCGCGGAAGGCGAGGCGAAGCGGGCATGAGCGTCATGAACATGATCCAGGCGCTCAACTCGGCGCACAAGGTGATGATGGCGCGCGACCCGGCGACCGTCGTGCTCGGCGAGGATGTCGGCTATTTCGGCGGCGTCTTCCGGGTCACCGAGGGGCTGCAGCGCGAGTTCGGCAAGCCGCGCTGCTTCGACGCGCCGATCAGCGAGAACGGCATCGTCGCCGTCGCCGTGGGCATGGCGGCCTACGGCCTGAAGCCGATCGCCGAGATACAGTTCGCCGACTACATCTATCCCGGCTTCGACCAGATCGTCTCCGAGGCCGCGCGCATGCGCTACCGCTCGGCCGGCGAATGGAGCCTGCCGATGGTGATCCGCTCGCCTTATGGCGGCGGCATCTTCGGGGGGCAGACCCACAGCCAGTCGCCCGAGGCTTTGTTCGCCCACATCGCCGGCATCAAGACGGTGATCCCGTCCAATCCCTACGACGCCAAGGGCCTGCTCATCGCCGCGATCGAGGATCCGGATCCGGTCGTCTTCTTCGAGCCCAAGCGCATCTATAACGGCCCGTTCGACGGCTATTACGAGCGGCCGGTGACGCCCTGGGCCAAGCATCCCGCCGCCGAGGTGCCCGACGGCCATTACGTCGTGCCGCTCGGCAAGGCGGCAGTGGCGCGCGAGGGCCAGGAGGTCACCATCCTCGCCTACGGGACGATGGTCCACGTCGCCCTCGCCACCGCCGAGGCCAACGGCATCGACGCCGAAGTGATCGATCTGCGCTCGATCG
>JBJMTY010000232.1:0-1783 GCA_045811445.1 Allosphingosinicella sp.
CGAAGGCGCGGTTGGCGCCGAGCAGGCGGCCCTCGGCGTCGACCAGGGCGGCCATGATCCCGGCCTGGCCGAGCCGGTCGCCCGCCTCGCCCAGGACCAGGCGACGCGCCTCGCCCTCGACGTCGGTCGCGTCGATCCGCTCCAGCCGCCAGACCAGGCGGTCGCCGGCGAGGGCGGCGCGGACCCGGCGGCCGGCGGCGACGATCTCCGCCTCGCCGTCGCGGCGCGCGGCCTCCAGCACGCCCTCGGCGAGCCCGGCCGGCGAGGCGGCATTGTACGCCTGCTCGTAGGCGGCATTGGCGGCGCACAGCGCGCCGTTGAGGTCGGTGAGCGCGACCGGCGCGGTGGAGGCATCGAGCGCGGCGCGCAGCAGCGCGCGGTCGAGCGCCGGCTCGGGCAGAGCGGCGCTGACCTTGCGCCCGCCGCCCAGCGCCAGCGGCACGCCGAGCGCGAGCGCGCCGGCGAGGAAGGCCGCGGCGAAAGCGAGGCTGCCGACCGCCCACAGCATCAGCGCGGCGGAAGCGGCGGCGGCGGCCGCGACGGCGGTCAGGCCGGCGGCGGGAATGCGGGCGGTGCTTGCCATCCCGGCCTGATAGCCCTCGGCCACCGCTCTATCAAACGCGCGCTATCGAACGCGCGCGGTCAAACGCGCGCGGCCGCGGCGCGGCGCTGCTGGCGGCGGCTGCGCCATTTGGAGCGTATCCAGAGGCGCCAGCCGATCGCGCTGACCACATAGCCGGTGAGCGCGGCGCCGGCGGCCAAGGTCAGCACGCCGACCGCGATCGGCCCCGACGCCTCGTGGATCCAGAACAGGAAGCGGCCGAGCTCGCCCGAGGCCTGCTCGGCGCGGCGCGGATCGACCAAAGCCGAATCGTGGTGCAGCTCCCAGGCGCCGATCCGGTAGGCGGCGATGTACATGGGCGGGATGGTGAGCGGGTTGACGACCAGGGTGAAGGCCGCCGCCAGCGCGACGTTCGCCCGCACCGGTATGGCGAGCAGAGCGGCGATGACGACGTGCATGAACGGGATGATCACTCCGATGCCCAGCCCGAGCGCGACCCCGCGCGGCACCGAGCGGTGGTTGAGGTGCCACAGATTGGGCTGGGAGAGCTGCTTGGCGAACGGGCGCAGCAGGCGGTAGGAATGGATGGTGTCGCGGGTCGGGAGGTGGCCGCGCAGCCAGCTTCTCGGCCCCCCGCTGCTCGGCCCGCCGCCGGGCTTTGGCTCAGCCATGCTGGCGCAGCAGGCGGCCCTGCTCCCTCTTCCAGTCCTTCTCCTGCTGATATTCGCGCTTGTCGTGGGCCTTGCGGCCCTTGGCGATGGCGAGCTCGACCTTGGCGCGGCCGCGGCCGTTGAAGTAGATGGAGAGCGGCACCAGGGTCATGCCCTGCCGCGCCACCGCGCCGAACATCTTGTTGATCTCGCGCGCGGTGAGGAGGAGCTTGCGGGGCCTCTTGGGCTCGTGGTTGAAGCGGTTGCCGTGGCTGAACTCGGGGATGTTGGCGTTGACCAGCCACACTTCCCCGTCCTTCACTTCCGCATAGCTCTCGGCGATCGAGCCCTCGCCGAAGCGCAGGCTCTTCACCTCGGTGCCGGTGAGCGCGATCCCCGCTTCATAATTGTCCTCGATCGCATAATCGAACCGCGCGCGCCGATTCTCGGCGGCGATCTTCTTCTTGTCGAAGGTAGCGGGGCGTGGGCGGGCCATGGTGCACCGCACATAGGCAATCGGATCGGCGACGGGAAGCGCCGGACCCGCTTCAATCGCGAACGATCAATTTGA
>JBJMTY010000233.1:0-14450 GCA_045811445.1 Allosphingosinicella sp.
GGTCCTCGTCCTCAGCGGCCTCCGGAGCGGCGGCAGCAGGGGCAGCGGCGGCTTCGGCGGCAGCCTTGGCCTCTTCCTCGGCGCGCTGGCGAGCTTCCTCGGCGGCGGCTTCTTCGGCCTTGCGATTGTCATCGGCGCGGCGGCGCTCTTCCTCGGTCAGCTCGACCTTGGCGCGGTCCTCGCGGCGGCGAGCCTCCTCCGCAGTCGCAAGGCGCGCTTCCTCGGCTTCGCGAAGCAGGCGGACCTGCATTTCCTTGCGGCTGGCGATGTCGTCGGCAGGCGACGTCTTCTTCGCCACCGGGGCGGGGGCGGGCTTGGGCGCGGGCTTCGGAGCGGGCGCTTCGGCGACGGGCTCGGGAGCGGGCGGCGGCGCCTCGGTCGCTTCGCCGGGCTTGCCAAGGATCCGGCGCTTCTTCACCTCGACGACGACCGTGTTCGACCGGCCGTGGCTGAAGCTCTGCTTCACCTTGCCCGTCTCGACGGTGCGCTTGAGGCCCAACGGCGCCCGCGTCCCCAGCTTCGGCTTGTCAGTCGTCTCGCTCATTACAATCCTTCGTCAATCATCCACGCCGGAGTCCGTCGGCGTCGCATCCGGCGTGCCCGCCGTCGCGGCGCTTAGCCCAGCCTTCGTTCCGATAAAAGCGCGCCACCGGTCCAGCGCGTGGCCCACGCGCGCGGCGGCCCCGCGATCCGTCAAGGCGATATGTACCACATTCTGGCGTCCCAGCGCCAACGCCAATATGGCGCGCCCGGCCGGAATTGCGAGGCCCCGGGAGGCGCCGCCGCCCACCCGCCAGGCCTGATCGAGCTTCCTCGACCCGTCCTCGCCGGCATCGTCGGCATGGAGCAGCATGACCACTTCGCCCTTGCGGGCGGCGGCCTCGATCTTCTCCGAGCCGGACAGCAAGGTGCCGGAGCGCGCCTCGAGCCCGAGCCGATCGAGCGCCGCCTGGCGCAGCGCCGCCTCGATCCGCTCGCCGAGATCGGCGGGGACGCTGAGCGCGGCGGTCTTGAACGCCCGCGACAGCGCCGCCTTGAGCTTGCCGTCGGCCAGCGAGCCATCGAGCGCCGCGCGATCGACGCCGATCCAGGCGCCGCGCCCGGGGGCCCTGGCGCGGACGTCGGGCAGCACCTCGCCGTCGGGCGAGACGGCGAGGCGGATCAGCGCGTCCCGCGCGCCATGCTCCCCGGAGAGGATGCAGCGGCGCTCGGGGACGTGCGTCTCGTCCGTCAGCGCGTCATTGGGAGGATTCCGCAACCGCGTCCTCCCCATTTTGGGCGGGAGCCTCGTCCTCGAACCAATGGGCGCGGGCGGCCATGATGATCTCGTTGCCCTGCTCGTCGCTGAGGCCGTATTCGGCGAGCACGCCGCCTTTGTCCTCGGGCCGGTTGTTGGGCTCGCGCTGGCGGCGCTGCTCGGGGCGCTTCTTGGCGACCAATTCGTCGGTGGCGAGATCGGCGAGGTCGTCGAGCGTGCGGATATTGGCCTTGCCCAAGGTCACCAGCATCGCCTCGGTAAGATAGGGCATGTCGGCGAGCGCGTCCTCGACGCCTAAGGCGCGGCGCTCCTCGCGGGCGGCTTCCTCGCGCCGCTCGAGCGCCTCGGCGGCGCGGCTCTGCAGCTCGGTGGCGAGATCGTCGTCGAAGCCTTCGATCGAGGCCAGCTCGTCGAGCTGGACATAGGCCACTTCCTCGAGCGCGCCGAAACCCTCGGCGACGAGCAATTGGGCGAGCGTCTCGTCGACGTCCAGCTCCTCCTGGAACATGGTCGAGCGCTCGACGAACTCGCGCTGGCGCTTCTCGGAGGCGTCGGCCTCGGTCATGATGTCGATCGCCGAGCCGGTGAGCTGGCTGGCCAGCCGCACGTTCTGGCCGCGGCGGCCGATGGCGAGCGAAAGCTGGTCGTCGGGCACCACCACTTCGATCCGGCTCTCCTCCTCGTCGATGACGACGCGGCTGACCGTGGCGGGCTGCAGCGCGTTGACGACGAAGGTGGCGAGGTCCTCGGACCAGGGGATGATGTCGATCTTCTCGCCCTGCAGCTCCTGGACGACGGCCTGGACGCGGCTGCCCTTCATGCCGACGCAGGCGCCGACCGGATCGATCGAGCTGTCGTAGCTGATCACGCCGATCTTGGCGCGGCTGCCCGGGTCGCGCGCGGCGGCCTTGATCTCGATGATGCCGTCGTAAATCTCGGGCACTTCCTGGGCGAACAATTTCTTCATGAAATCGGGATGGGCGCGGCTGAGGAAAATCTGCGGGCCGCGGCTCTCGCGCGCGACCTTGAGGATCAGCGAGCGGACGCGATCGCCGACGCGGACCACTTCGCGGGGGATCTGCTGGTCGCGGCGGATGACGCCTTCGGCGCGGCCCAGGTCGACGACGACGTGGCCGAACTCGACGCGCTTGACGACGCCGGTGATGATCTCGCTGACCCGGTCCTTGAACTCCTCATATTGGCGCTCGCGCTCGGCGTCGCGGACCTTCTGGAAGATGACCTGCTTGGCGGCCTGGGCGGCGATGCGGCCGAACTCGATCGGCGGCAGCGGATCAACGATGTAATCGCCGACCACGGCACCCTTCTGGAGCTTCTGGGCGTCCTCGAGGCTGACCTGCTTGAAATAATCGTCGACCTCCTCGACCACCTCGACGACGCGCCACAGGCGCAGGTCGCCGGAGACCGCGTCGAGCTTGGCGCGGATGTCGTTCTCGGCGCCGTAGCGGGCGCGGGCGGCGCGCTGGATGGCATCCTCCATCGCCTCGATGACGATCGCCTTGTCGATCAGTTTCTCGCGCGCGACCGCATCGGCGATGGCGAGCAATTCGGCCTTGTTGGCGGAAACGGCGCCCTGGCCGGTGGCGGCGGCGGCGTTGGCGTTGGTGGCCATGTCAGTCTTCCTCTGTCTCGGTCTCAGCGATGGGTAGGATCTCGTCGGCGCCGGCCGCGTCGAGCGGGGCGGTCGCCGCGATCAGCCGGTCGGTCATCACCAGCTTGGCGGAATGGATGGCGGCGAAGGGCAGGCCGACCGGACCCTGGCCGGGCACTTCGACCAGGATGGTGTCGCCCTCGGTGCCGAGCAGCGGGCCGGCGAAGACCTTGCGGCCGTCCAGCTTCTCGGCGAGCACGACCCGCGCCTCGTGGCCCTTCCAGTCGTCGAAATCGGCGAGGCGGGTGAGCGGCCGGTCGATGCCGGGCGAGCTGACCTCGAGCCGGTAGGCGCCTTCGATCGGATCGGTCTCGTCGAGCAGATCGGAGAGGCGCCGCGACAGCCGCGCGCAATCGTCGAGGGTGAGCTGCCGCGTCCTGGGGTCCTCGGCCATCACCTGCAGGGTCGGGTCCGACGTGCCGCCGATCATCTTGACGCGCACGAGCTTCAGCCCCTCGGCCTCGGCCGCGGGCTCGATCAGTTTCGTGAGGTGCGCAACGTCCGCCAACAGGCGCCTTCCCTAAAGCAAAACCCCTCCGCGCCGGCCCCGTCCCCGGGACCAGCCTCAACGTCTAACGATGTCGAGGAGGTGAGGCGCATATAGGTGAGGGTGCACGCGAGGGCAAGCCGCGCCCGCCTGCCATCGATGAATCGTCGAAAATGGCGACAACGATCGTTCCTCGGCGAGTTTGTTCCTGCCATGTTCTTGTTTTCAGGCGTTTAGCCGAGTCGGCTGCGCAGCGGAAAGAAGGACGAGTGGGCGAGCGCCAAGCCAGTTCGAAGGCCGGGCAGGAACGGGCGGCACGGCTGCGCGAGGCGCTTCGCCGGCGCGGCGTCGGCAAGCTTTACGGCCTCGCCCTCGATCTCGGCGTCGATCAGAGCACGATCAGCCGCTGGACGACGGGCGGCGCGATGTCGCTCGATCACGCCGCCGCCCTTTGCGACCGGCTGAACCTCTCGCTGGACTGGCTGGTGTTCGGGCGGGGCGGCATGGACCCACGAGGACGCGGCGAGATCATCGAGGCCATTGCCGATCTGCTCGACTCGTTCGAGCCCGAGGTGGTCGCTTCGTTCCTGACCCTCTCGAGGGCGATTCCCGGCGGTCGCTGACCGTGCGGCGCGCGACTCGCCGGCGGCCGCGAAACCGAGACGGCCATTACTACGCAGGCATCTGTCAATAGAGTAAACGACCTGCGCGATGCGCCACGCACATAATGAAGCTAAATCCTGCGCCACTCGCAAAATCTATGCCTGGCTAGACAATACAGCGGCCCGTAGCTTGGTTGACGCTAATGATGTCAAGCAGCCGTAGATTCATTTCACTGCAGGCTAGTCATCGGCAGCCGGTATAATTGCTTACGCCTTTCTATCCAAAATGGAGACTATCATGACAACCTATACGATCGATCTCGACTTCTCGAGTTCCGGGCAGAATGACATCCTCGGCAAATTGCAGGCAGACGGCTACAGCCTCATCGGCTTCAAGGGGGCCGTGGGTCCAAGCCAGGTCTCGACCGGCGTCCCGGCCTGGTTCGTGGTCCCGTTCGGCAACATGTTCGGGCAAACCCAGATCCAGTACCGGCCGCAGTACAAGGTCTACATCTACAACCAGTCGCAGATCGCCGCCCAGACGGAGATCGTGATGCAGACCCTGTCCAAACCGACCGACCTCGGCAACAGCCTGACGTTCACGCCGACGGGCCAGTTCTCCAGCGGCAACATCTCCAACGTCGCCGGCGACAGCATCGGGGTTTCCAACGATCGCGCCGCCGGGACGCCAGCCGTCACCGTTGGCCTGGCCGGCCTGGTCTCGACGCCGAGCGGCGAGGCCTATCTGCCCTTCTGCGCCTTCAACCTTCCGCCGCAGAACTCGATCGTGATGAAGCCGCTCGAGCAGGTGCTGCTGGTCGCCGCCCGGCTCAGCCTGAAGTCGGGCAGCGTCCAGGCCAATCTGTCCGCGCCGGGCTGCATGTTCGAGTTCGATTCGGGGCATCAGGATTATCCCTTGCAGATCAAGGACGGCACCTTCGCCCTCGTCAGCGCGGGCAAGTCGCCGGTGACCCCGGTCAGCTCGGGCTCCACCGTCTCGCTCGTCAACCAGCCGCAGAACTGAGGGCGGCGGCAAGGGCGTCTTGCCGCGGGACGGGGAGCTCCGATGCGTGTGAACATCGACTCGAGCGGGCTGGGCTATCTCCAGAAGAATGCGCTGGCGATCGCCCTGGCCCGCCCCGCCCCCGGCGCCGACGTCCTTCCGACCCTGGCCTTTTCGTTGCCCGCCACCAGCATCGTCGGCACCTCTTTCTCTATCTCGGTGGCGACGACGATCAGATGCTTCGCGGCCGGCGGCGTGTTCGCCAGCGATGCGACGGTGGTGCCGGGCTTATGCTCACCGCCGCTCGAGCGAGCCGACGTCGCGGCGAACGGCGCCGTCTGCGTCTTCGCCGATAACATGATCGGCGTCGAGGTTCCGGCACCGCCGATGCCCGGCGTGCTGCTGATCGAGAATGCCAGCCCCGGCCAGGCCAGTCTCTCCATGGGTCTGGCGGAAACCTTCGGCAACACGGCCGACAACAGCGTCGTTCAGGCGGCGACGCTGGTGAAGACCACCGACACCGGCATGCGCTGGGCGATGGACCTCCCTCAACAGGCTTATCTGTTCCTGATCTCGGACGATGTCGTCGCCGGCACGATCGTTCCCGCCACGCTCTACAAACCGCGCCCTCCGGCCAAGGCGACGAAGGCGAAGCTCGTGACCACGAACGTCGCCATCCTCGTCGATCCTGCCGACGAAAATCTCGTCGTTACCTACAACTCAAGGACCCATGCTTTCGTGAAAAGCTGACGTCCTTCCCAACCGAAAGGGATTGTCATGCCACTGCAAATTCTTCTGATTTGGGCGAAAGGCCCCCCTTCGCCGACCGACAGGCAGGCGGTGATGGGAGCGCTGGCCACCGCGCAGAATATCTTTTCGACGCTGCCGCTCGCCCTCTGGGGCGAGGTCAACAGGGAGGAGGAAGGGCCGCTGCCGAGCTCGGTCGGCTATAGCGAGGCGCAGGATTATGCCGACGTCGACACCGTCTCCTCGGTCAATCTCCAGCGCACCCGCGACCTCTATCTGGACGCCAGCCACCGGCTGAAGGAGCCGGTCTATGTCCTGTTCGTGGTCCCGGCCGGCGAGCTCAAGAATTGCAACGGCTATTCGGTCCGCGGCGGCTATTGCTCCGTCCTCCCGGTGCCGACCGGCGTGCCCGGCACGGCCGACGGCCACACCTACGCCCACGAGATCGGCCACGGTTTGGGCCTCGTCCATTCCGACGACACGAAAAATCTGATGTTCGCCTACCGCGTCGTGCCGCCAAGCGCCTTGTCCGGCGATGGGGTAGAGATCGATCAGTATAAGCTGATGCGCAGCTTCCTGGGATCCACACCGTCGCTTCTGAAGGCTTAGAATCGGCTACGCCTGCGGGGAATCGCGGGGTCCGTTCGGAACGCTCCTTGTCGGGAGCGCCATGACGCCGCGATCGCCCCGCGGGTCGCCGTTCACGCCGTCCGCAGCCGCCCGTCCTCCCCCACCGGGTCCTCGCCCGCCATCGCGTGCCAGGCCTTGCGGACGCCGTACTGGACCGCCCAGCCCAGCGCCCAGGTGGCGGCGATCGGGGCCAGGACCTTGATCGCGCCCTCCGCCACGCTGCCGAGGATCGCGCCCTTGATGCCGCTGTCGCCGTCGCCCCGGTCGATCGCCGCGCCGATCAGCGCGCCCAGAAGATTGCTCATGGCAAAAAGCTCCTTTCGCGGGCAGAGCGCGCTTGGCCGCGACCGGTTCCCCTACTTCGAGAGGTCCCGCACCAGCGAGAGGTAATAGTCGATCGCCGGCCTCACGTTGGCGAGCGGCGTGCGCTCGTTGAGGCCGTGGCTGAAATCCTCGCTATTCTTGGTGAAGACGGGGCTGGCGCCGTAGCTGGGGACGTGGTGGTAGCGGAACCACATGGAGTCGCTGGCGCCCGAGGCCTGGCTGGGGAAGACGGGGACGCCGGGGTAGACGGAGCCTAGCGCCTTCGTCACCGCAGCGACGAAATCGGGGCGGATGGGCGAGGCGTCGTTGGCGACGGAGCCTTCGGTCACGTCCCTGAACCGAACCGCGGGATCGCCGGCGACGCGCTTCAGCTCCGCCATGATGTCGGCCGGCTTGTGGCCGGGGAAGATGCGGCAATTGATGTTCGCCGTGGCGCGCTGCGGCAGCGCGTTCAGCGCATGGCCGCCGCTGATCATGGTCGAGACGCAGGTGGTGCCGATCTTGCCGACCGTCGCCGGGTTGGCGGCGAGCGTCTCGATCGCGCGCGGGTCGGCCGGGTTGGCGGCGAAGGCCCTCATCGCCGCGCCGATCGCGGGCTCTTCGTAGCGGGCCGCCTGCTGGAAATAGGCGCGGGTGAGGTCGCTGACCTCCGGCTTGAAGCGGTAATTGCCGATGCGCACCAGGGCGGCCGCGAGCTGGTTGATGGCGTTCTCGCGCCGCGGCGCCGAGCTGTGGCCGCCCGGATTGGTGACGGTCAGCTCGAGGTCGGCATAGGTCTTCTCGGCGCCCTGCCAGGTGAAATAGAGCGGCTTGCCCGTCTTCTCGTCGAGCGTGCCGCCGCCGCCGTCGATGTTGATGACGAGCTCGGCGCCCTTGAGGCGCTCGGCGATGAGGGCGCTGGTCTTCATCACCGTCTCCTCGTCGCCGGAGAATTCGAGGACGATGTCGCGGCGCGGCTTATAGCCCTCGCGGCGCAGCTCGATCAAAGCCGCGGCGGCGAGCGCGGCATCGAGCTTCATGTCGGTGGCGCCGCGGCCGTAAAGATAGCCGTTCTCGACGACGGGGGTGAATGGATCCCGCTGCCAATCGGCCGGGTTCGCCTCGACCACGTCGAGATGGCCGGAGAGGACAAGGGGCTTCAGCTTGGCATCGGAGCCGCGCCAGCGGGCGAGGAAATAGGCGGTGTCGTCCACCGGAACCACCTCGACATCGCCCGGCGCGAAGCCGCCGGCGACGAGCGCGTCGCGGAACAAAGCGGCGACCTCGGGCGTCCGGTTCCCGGCCCCCCGCACCGACCGGAGGGCGATGGCTTTCTTGGCGAGATCGAGCGCCTGCGCCTCCGCCTGGGGGTGGGACGCAGGGGCGGCGGGAACGGCCAGGGCGATCCCCGGAACGAAGACGGCCGACGCCGCGAGGGCGAGCATGAGGCGGGTAGGCATAAGAAGGGTCCTTTTGGCGGTCGCGCGAGCCGAGGCCTAGCATTGCCGATCCGCGCCGTCATCGCCCCCGAATTCCATTCCGCCCGCGCAACTCTCCGGCATTTCGGCGGTTTGGCAGGGAAACCAGGAAAGAGGCTTCCCATGATCAGACCGATTTCGGCCGCCGCCGCCGGCGCCCTGCTCGCCGCCGCGGCGCCGGCCATCGCCCAAAGCGGCGGCACCGGCCACGCCGTGACCGTGGGCATGGGCGCGCAATTCTTCCCGCATTATCCCGGCGACGACCGGATCATCGCGGCGCCGATGCCGGTGCTGACCATCCGCAGGATCGGCCAGCGCATCCCGTTCGAGGCGCCCGACGAGGGGATGGGCATTGGCCTGCTCGGCGACCGCAGCGCCTTCGATTTCGGCCCCGCCCTTCAGCTCCAGCCCAAGCGCCGGCCCAAGGATGTCGGCGCGGCGGTGGACCCGGTCGGCTTCACCGTCGAGGCCGGAGCCTTCGTCCAGACCTATGTCGGCGAGCATTTCCGGCTGCGGGCGGAAGGACGCAAGGGGATTGGCGGCCACGGCGCTTGGGTCGGCGACCTGATGGCCGACCTCGTCGTGCGCGACGCCGACCGGACGATCTTCTCGATCGGCCCGCGCATGCGCCTCGCCGACCGCAAATATGCGCGTGCCTATTTCGGGGTGAGCCCGGCGGTGGCGGTGCGAACCGGCCTCGCCGCCTTCGACCCGGACGGCGGCGTCACCGCGGCCGGGATCGCCGCCGGGCTGGTCCACCAGTTCAGCCACGCCTGGGGCATGACCGCCAAGCTCGGCTACGACCGGCTGAAGGGCGACGCCGCCCGCTCGCCGGTCGTGCGCCGCTACGGCAGCCGCGACCAATTCTCGGGCGGGCTTGCCCTCACCTACACGTTCGACGTCCACTAGGCGGCGGCCCCGGTGCGCGGCCTGCTCCTCCCGCTGCTGGCGCTGGCCGCGTGCAACGGGGCCGGCAGCGCCGCGTCCACCGGCGGCGCGGGGCTCGACGCGAGCGGCGCGGCGGCGCCTTCCGTCCCGCTGTCGCGCGCGCCGTTCCGGGTCGAGGAGATGGGCCGCTTCGCCGATCCCTGGGCGCTCGCCTTCCTGCCCGACGGCGCGGCCCTGGTCACCGACAAAGGCGGGCGGCTGAAGCTGTGGCGCCAGGGCGCGGAGCCGAGCGACGTCGCCGGCGTGCCGCGCGTCGCCCCCGGCGGTCAAGGCGGGCTGCTCGACGTGGTGCTCTCGCCCCGGTTCGCGCGGGACGGGCTCGTCTACCTCACTTATTCGGAGCCGCAGGCGGCGGGAGGCAGCGGCCTCACCCTCGCCCGGGCGCGGCTGGCGAGGACCGGCGACGCGGCCCGGCTCGACGGCCTCGCCGTGATCTGGCGCGATCCCGCGGGCGGGCGCGGCGGCCAGTTCGGCGCGATCGTCGCCTTCTCGCCGGACGGCAAGTTCCTGTACCTCAGCTCGGGCGAGCGGCAGCGCTTCACGCCGGCGCAGGATCCGAGCCAGCCGCTCGGCAAGATCCTGCGCCTCACCCCCGACGGCAAGCCCGCGCCGGGCAACCCGGCGGCCGGCAAGCTCGGCGCGGCGACGGTGGCGGTCACCGATCCGCCGCGGAGCACCGGCGCCGCGGCCGGCGCCGCGGCGCGGACCTTCGCCTGGCCCGGCCCCAACCTCACCCCCGCCGAGACCTGGAGCCAGGGCCATCGCAACCCCTACGGCCTCGCTTTCACGCCCGACGGGCGTTTGTGGGAGACCGAGATGGGACCGAAGGGCGGCGACGAGCTCAACCTCATCCTGCCCGGACGCGATTATGGCTGGCCGGCCGTCTCGAACGGCGACAATTACGACGGCAGCGGCATACCCGACCACGCCACGCAGCCGCGCTTCGAGCCGCCCAAATTGTGGTGGAGCCCGTCGATCTCGCCCTCCAGCCTGCTCGTCTACACCGGAAGCCTGTTCCCGCGCTGGAAGGGCAGCGGCTTCATCGGCGCCCTCTCCGGCGAGGCGCTGATCCGCGTCACCTTCGACGGCGACCGCGCCCACAAGGCCGAGCAGTTCGACATGGACACCCGCATCCGCTTCGTCGCGCAGGGACCCGACGGCGCCATCTGGCTGCTCGAGGACGGGGCGTCGGGGCGGCTGCTGCGGCTGGCGCCGAAGGGCTGAACATCGACTGGACCCGATCCGGCAAAACAGGGCTTGCGCCGCGGGTAACCCATAGGTTACATGTCACCTCAAGGTTACTTCGAGCGGGGTGTGGGACATGGGGACTTTGGCGGACGTGGAGACGGCCGAGCGGCGGGCGCGGCGGCGGGCGCGAATGCTGCCGGTGCTGGGCATATTGTTCATCGCCGGGCAGCCGCTCTATTTCGGGCCGGGGGGCGCGGCGGAGCCGGTGCGGGCGGCGGCGTGGCTGGCCTGGGCGCTGGGGCTGCTCGGCGCCCTGGCCTTCATGGGCGGCGGCGTGCGGGGCGGGGCGGTCCGCGACCTCCTCGAGGACGAGGGCACCCGGGCCAACCGGCTGCGCGGCTATGCGGCGGGCTTCTGGGCCGGGGCGGGGGCGACGGTGGCGCTCTACGCTTTCTCGCTGTTCGACCAGGTGAAGGGGCGCGAGGC
Organism: Allosphingosinicella sp.; assembly: GCA_045811445.1. Lineage (GTDB taxonomy): Bacteria > Pseudomonadota > Alphaproteobacteria > Sphingomonadales > Sphingomonadaceae > Allosphingosinicella. Next base: position 10,800 of record JBJMTY010000233.1, read on the forward strand.
GCTGCACCTGGTGCTGACCGTGGCGGTCGGCGCGGCTTTGATCCGCTTCGGCACGCTGGAGCGGCGCGCGCTCCCATATGGCTGAGGGGCTCGCCAATCGCCTGCGCGAGATGCGGGCCGAGCGCGACCTGACGCAAGCGGCGCTCGCCGAGGCGGTGGGCGTCAGCCGCAAGACGATCAACACGGTCGAGAACGGGGTGTTCACGCCGTCCGTCACGCTCGCGCTGAAGCTGGCGCGGGCGCTCGGATGCGCGGTGGGCGATCTGTTCTCGCTCGACGACTGAAGGACTTGGAACATGAACGCGAACGATATCGAGAAAGCGGAAGGGATGAGCCGGGCGCGGGCGCTGCTGATGGCGCTGGCGGCGACGGTGATGGCGGTGAACCTCGTCCTCCAATGGGGGCGGCCGGCCTATGTCAGCGCCGACGCGCGGGGGGCGAGCTGGATCCTGGTGGTGGGCCTGTGGGCCTTCATCCTGTGGAACGGCGGCGGGCTGAGGCTGAAGGGGCGGATGCGGGCGCTGCTCAACGACGAATTGTCGCTGCAGAACCGGGCGCGGGCGCTCGCCGCCGGCTTCTATACCGCGGTGGCGACGGCTTTGGTCCTCTACGCCGCCGAGTGGCGCTGGCCGTTCGCGGCCGGCGATGGGCTGAAGGCGGTCAGCGCCGCGGCGATTTGCGCGGCCTTGCTGCGCTATGCCTGGCTCGAGTGGCGGTGAAGCGCTCGACCTGGGCCTGGACCAGCGCGATGAGATCGCCCTGGGCGACGCTGGCGTCGATCAGGTGGGTGCCCCAGCCCGGATTGCGCTGGCCGCCGAGATAGACGTCGCCCGGTATGTCGTCGGTGCGCGGATCGGCCGGATCGGAATTGACGGTGAGGGCGAGCCAGCCGGCCGTGCCGTCGTGGCGGCACTCGCCGGTGACCAGGCCCTGGGTGACGAGATAGGGGGTCGGCGGGGCGCCCGCTTTCGACCAGGCGATGGTCGGCGCGCCGCGCTCGGGGGCGCGCAGAGTGTACCAGAAGGATTCGAGCGGGGCGCGGCCGCCGCCGAGCGCGGCGGGGTTGGTGCAGGCGGCGGTCATGCCGGGATGGCCGGCGCGGCCGAGCCGGGAGACGGGCGGCGGCGGGCTCGCCTCGCGGAAGCTCATGAAGGTGACGACGCAGCCGGTCTGGCCCATTGCGGTGCAGAGCGGCGTCGACTTGAGGCTGCCGCCGACCACGCGGCCTTCCGGCACTTCCACGCTCCAGCCGAGCAGGATGGCGGAGAGCAGCCGCTTCGCCGCCGGCTTGCCCTCGATCTCCTCCCGGAGGAGGCGGAGCAGGTGGATCGAGCCCTGGCTGTGGCCGATGAGGACGAACGGCCGGTCGCCGCTCCTGTGGGCGAGGAAATCGCGCCAGGCGGCGAGGACGTCGCCATAGGCTATCTCGTTGGCGGCGGCGACGTCCTCCCCGCCCAATGCGCGGGCGAGGCCGACCAGGGTGATCTGGCGGTAGAGCGGCGCGAAGGTCCGGCAGACCGAGGAATAGCGCGCGAATTGCGCCTCGGCGGCGATTCTTTCCTCATTGCCCGCCTCGAGATCGGCGTTGATCCGGAAGTCGCGGCTGACCGTGGGGTAGACGTAGAAGCAATCGGCTTTGGTCTCTTTGGCCGGCGCCGCGACGCTGGTCGCGCCATAGCCGTTGGCGTTGAGCGCGGTGACGGCGAGCGGGCGACCGCACGGGTCGGGCCGGCCGGGAAGGCAGAGCCAGGCCTCGTCCTTGGTGTAATCGGGCGCGGGGCCGGCGCCGAGCGCCGCCGCCGGCACCGGCTGGGCCGCCGCCGCGGCGGGCAGAGCGGCGAGCGCCGCCGCGAGCGTCCAGATCCTCATCGTCCCCTCCCCCTTCACTTGCCCTCGAACAGGCCGTCCTGCGCGCCGCGGGGCGGCGCCAGGCCGAGATGCGTCCAGGCCTTGCCGTTGAGGCAGCGGCCGCGCGCGGTCCGCGCCACCAGGCCCAATTGGATGAGATAGGGCTCGATCACCTCCTCGATCGTGTCGCGAGGCTCCGACAGACCCGCGGCGAGCGTCTCGACGCCCACCGGCCCGCCTTTGTAGAGGTCGGCGATCATCACGAGGTAACGGCGGTCCATCGCGTCGAGGCCGAGCCGGTCGACCTCGAGCCGCTCGAGCGCGGCGTCGGCGTCGGCGGCGTCGACTGTCTCGTGGCCGGCGGCATGAGCGAAATCGCGGACCCGGCGCAGCAGCCGGCCGGCGATGCGTGGCGTGCCGCGCGAGCGCCCGGCGATCTCGCGCGCGCCGGCGTCGGTCAGCGCGAAGCCGAGCAGGCCGGCGGCGCGGCGGACGACCTGCTCCAGCTCGTCGACCGCGTAGAAATTGAGCCGCACCGGGATGCCGAAGCGGTCGCGCAGCGGCGTCGTGATCAGCCCCTGCCGGGTGGTGGCGCCGACCAAAGTGAAGCGCGGCAAATCGATCCGCACCGAACGCGCCGACGGCCCCTCGCCGATGACGAGATCGAGCGCGCGGTCCTCCATCGCCGGATAGAGTATCTCCTCCACGGCCGGGGCGAGGCGGTGGATCTCGTCGATGAACAGGACGTCGCCGTCCTCGAGGTTGGTGAGCAAGGCGGCGAGATCGCCCGACTTGGCGATGACCGGGCCCGAGGTGGCGCGGAAGCCGACGCCGAGCTCGCGCGCGACGATCTGCGCCAGCGTCGTCTTGCCGAGCCCCGGCGGGCCGTAGAAGAGCACATGGTCGAGCGCGTCGCCGCGCGCCTTGGCGGCGGCGATGAACACCCGCAGATTCTCCCGCGCCGCCTTCTGCCCGACGAAATCGTCGAGGCTGCGCGGACGCAGCGCCGCGTCGACATCCTCCGGACGGCGATCAGGCGTGGTGAGGCGGTCGTCGGTCATGCCGCGCGCCTGATCCCGCGCGCCATTGCCGCGGAAGCGAGGCTCGCGCTTTCGCGGGCATGACGGCAAGGGGGCCTCACCGCGCCGCCTTCTTGAGCGCCAGACGGACGAGGGCGTCGAGGGTGGCGGCGGGGCCGAGATCGGCTTCGGCCTTGGCGACGGCGCTCGCGGCTTCGGTGGGGCGGAAGCCGAGATTGGCGAGGGCGGAGACCGCGTCGGAGGCGGCGCTGCCCGGCGCGGGCGGGGCGCCGCCGCCGCCGCCGGGGCCGAGGGCGATGGCGCCGGCCTTGTCCTTGAGCTCGTGAGCGATGCGCTGGGCGAGCTTGGGGCCGACGCCGTTGGCGCGGGCGATCATCGCGCTGTCGCCCGCCGCCACCGCCCGGTGCAGCTCGCCCACCGCAAGCGCCGAGAGGATGGCGAGGGCGACGCGGGTGCCGACGCCCTGGACCGAGGTCAGCAGGCCGAACCAGTCGCGCTCCTCGCCGGTCGCGAAGCCGATCAGGCGGATGTCGTCCTGGCTCACCTGCGTAACGATGTGGAGCGTCGCTTCCTCGCCGGTGCCGCCGAGGGCGGAGAGGGTGCGGGTCGAGGCATGGACGAGATAGCCGACGCCGTTGACGTCGATCACGACATGATCGGCGGCGGTGCCGGCCAATATCCCCCTCAGTCTCGCGATCATGGCCGGACCCTAGGGTCTGGACCCCCAACCGGCAATGGCGAGGATCGCCCGGAGAAGGGCACC
>JBJMTY010000234.1:0-3242 GCA_045811445.1 Allosphingosinicella sp.
CCAGATGCCGCCATGGGTCGCGTGCAGCGCGGGATAAGGGAAAGCGTTCACCTTGCCGCCGATAGCGCAGGCGCGAACGGAACGACAACGAAAGATGCTGCACCGTCGCTCCTCGAAACCATCATCGCGCCCGGCGGCGTAAATGCACGCCGCGGCCGCACGGAAATTGACGTGGACGCGCCTCGCCTGACCTCCTGCTCGAAGAACCAGCCGCTCCGCCGCCGGCTGGGCTTCGCGTGGAACGGCATTCGCCTCGTCCTGCGCCGCGAGCGCAGCTTCCGCACGCAGAGCGGACTGGCTCTCGCCGCCTCGGCGGGCGCCGTGCTGCTCGCGCCCGGGCCGGCCTGGGTAGCCGCGGTGGCCCTCTCGGCGGGGCTGGTGCTGGCGCTCGAGCTGGTCAATGCGGCGATCGAATATCTGCTCGATCATCTCCACCCCGGCCACGCGCCGGAGATCGGCGCGGCCAAGGATGCCGCCGCCGGCGCGGTGCTGGTGGCGAGCCTGACCTCGCTGGCGGTGGCGGCGGCCTTGCTGTGGGCGCGCCTCTCCGCCGGCTGAGCGCTCGCCTGCCTTGGCGAACGGTTGCGCGTGCGCTCCGAAGCGGCGAAAGGGCGCTGATGGCCCAAATTCCCGCCGCGCTTCGCGCCGCCGCTCTCGTTTCCAAGGCTTGGCCTTATGAGGAAGCGCGCAAGCTGCTCAAGCGCTACCCCGACGGGCCGCCCGCCGGCGAGATCGTGTTCGAGACCGGCTACGGCCCTTCCGGCCTCCCTCATCTCGGCACCTTCCAGGAAGTCGCGCGGACCCTGATGGTCCGCCACGCTTTGTCGGAGATGGTCGACTGGCCGAGCCGGCTGATCGCTTTTTCCGACGACATGGACGGCATGCGCAAGGTGCCGCCGGGCGTGCCGCACCAGGAGATGATGCATCAGCATCTCGACCAGCCACTGTCGCGCGTCCCCGATCCCTATGGCTGCGGCCACCCCAGCTACGCCGCCCACAACAACAATCTGCTGCGGGATTTCCTCGACCGGTTCGGCTTCGACTACGAGTTCCTGGCCTCGTCCGACTGCTACGGCTCGGGCCGCTTCGACGCGGCCTTGCGGCAGGTGCTGCGCCGCTGGGACGCGATCCTGGACGTGATGCTGCCCACCCTGCGCGAGGAGCGCCGCCGCACCTATTCGCCGATCCTGCCGATCGCCCCGGGGAGCGGCAAGGTGCTGCAGGTGCCGGTGACGCTGGTGGACGCCGAAGCCGGGCTCGTCCGCTACGCCGACCCCGAGACGGGCCTCGAGGTCGAGCAGTCGATCCTCGGCGGCGGCGCCAAGCTGCAATGGAAGGTCGACTGGGCGATGCGCTGGGTCGCGCTCGGCGTCGACTATGAGATGTCGGGCAAGGATCTGATCGATTCGGTGACGCAAAGCTCGAAGATCGCCCGCGTGCTGGGCGGGCGACCGCCCGAGGGCTTCAACTACGAATTGTTCCTCGACGAGAATGGCGAGAAGATCTCGAAGACCCGCGGCAACGGCGTCACCATCGACGAATGGCTGACCTACGCGCCCGAAGAGAGCCTGGTCTTCTACCTCTACCGCGAGCCGAGGAAGGCCAAGCAGCTCTCGTTCGGCATCATCCCCAAGGCGGTCGACGAATATCAGCAATTCCTCGCCGCTTATCCCGGCCAGCCGGTCGAGCAGCAGCTCGGCAACCCGGTCCACCACGTCCATTCGGGCGCGGTGCCGCCGGCGCGGATGCCGCTCAATTTCGCTCTGCTGCTCAATCTGGTCGGCGTCGCCTCGACCGACGACAAGGATTTGATCTGGGCGTTCGTGAAGCGCTACGCGCCCGCCGCCTCGCCCGAGACCCATCCCGAGCTCGACGCGCTGATCGGCCACGCGCTCACCTACTTCCGAGACTTCGTCGCCGGCTCGCTGCGCAAGCGCCCGCCCGACGCCAAAGAGGAGGCGGCGCTGCGCGACCTCGACGCCCGCCTCGCCGTTCTGCCGGCCGGCGCGAGCGCCGAGGAGATTCAGAACCTGGTCTTCGAGGTCGGCAAGGCCCATGATTTCGAGACCCTGCGCGACTGGTTCCGCGCCCTCTACGAGACCCTGCTCGGCACCAGCCAGGGCCCCCGCATGGGCAGCTTCATCGCCCTCTACGGCATCGAGGATAGCCGCAAGCTGATCGCCGAGGCACTGAGCCGGACCGCCTAGTTCGAGATTTGTTCTTGACTGATAGGATTTTTCCTACTAGAGTTGGGCCCGACTCGAATCGGCTCTTTGACATCGTGAAGCTCAGTCCTCCCCGGAAGGGGGAGGGGGACCGTGCATAGCACGGTGGCGGGGGGCCCGCGTCTCCACCGCGCCAGACGTGGCCCCCTCCACCATCCTGCGGATGGTCCCCCTTCCCGTCCCGGGGAGGAGTAGGTGCGGCTCACCCGGCGCGGGGGACCCTTCGGGCCATCGAGCCTTTGGGCTTGACCTCGGCGGCGATGCGTTCGGCGTCGGGGGCGGCGAGGCCGCTACGCACCAGCGCTTCGTAGAGGGCGCGCTCGGCCGGCACCGCCACGTCGGGGGCGATGCCGGTGCCTTCCCAGCCTTTGCCGGTGTTGGGGTCGTAGGTGCGGCCGACGGGGATGAAGACGCTGAACCTGCCGCCGTCGAGCGGGTTCTGGCCGCCGTAATTGCCGGCGCCGGCGGTCGGCTCGCCGACGATCGTGGCGCGATGGGTGCGCTTGAGCGCGAGGGTCATATGCTCGGCGGCCGAAGCGGTGGCGCCCGAGGTGAGGACGAAGACCTTCGCCTTGAACAGGCGCTTCTCGGCCGCGCTCGGCTCGGCATAATGGTCGCGGCTGACCACGTCGCTCGTGGTCGGCACGAGCCGCAGATGGGCGCCGTCGTCCGGCTCGCCGCGCGCGCGGTCGACCGAGGCGCGGGTGTCCATGCGGACCAGCGCGGTCGGCCTAGCGAAGAGATAGGGGAACATCGCGTCCATCTCGGCGAGGCCGCCGCCATGATGGGTGCGATCGTCGAAGATGATCGCCTTCGCCTCGGCATGCTCCTTCATGAAGCGGTCGACCGCCGCCACCGTCGCCGCGTCGCCCGGGAAGAGGTTGAAGCGGATGTAGGCGATGCCGGGCGCCAGCCACCGCGCCTCCTCGATCGGCTCGAACGGCAGGGCGCGACGGGCCGGCTGCGGCGCGGCGGCGCCCTCGGCCGGGGCCGCGGCGCCCTCACGGACGGCGACCC
>JBJMTY010000235.1:0-3238 GCA_045811445.1 Allosphingosinicella sp.
GCGCGCCTCTGGCCGACGGCGCCCGCATCCGCACCGCCCGCTTCGTCGTCACCGACACCGGCATCTATGCCGGCGGCGAGGCGCTGAGCGACGAGGACAGGGCCCGCGTCCAGGCCGCCATCGCCGAGGCGCTGCGCCGCGCCGACGGCAGCGCCGCCGCCGTCACCCTCGCCCGCGCCGAGGGCGGCGGCGAGCGCCACCTCGCATTCGTGTTCAAAGTGAAGACCGACCAGGGAGAATGAAGACCATGAAGACCATCCACATCGCCGCGGCGCTCGGCGCCTGCGCCTGGGCCGCCGGCCTCGCCGCGACCGGCGCCGCCGCCGCCGACGACACGCAGGGCCGCAAGGTCGAGCATGTCGAGCGGTTCGTTCTCGTCGACCATAAGGGCCAGGGCGAAAGCGGCGATCCGCACGTCCTCGCCGTCGCCCTCGCCGACGGCGGCGCGTCCTGCACGGGCAATGCGGACGAGGTCTCCCAGCAGAGCGAGGACGGCAAGCAGAAGACCAAGATCGTCATCTGCTCGCCCGGCGAGGCGAGCCCCGCCGACCGCGCCGAGCGGCTGCAGCGCGCGATCGCGCGGGTCGAGGCCAATCAGGAGCTTTCGGCCGAGCATAAGGAAAAGGTCGTCGCCGCGTTGCGCGAGGCGATCGAGCGCCTCCAGGCGACGCACTGACCGGACCGGCGCGGGAGGGCGGGCGCCGGCGAGCGCCCGCCCTCTTTGCGCCTCCGCCTTGTCGGCGCCGCCCGCCGGTGCCACATCCTTCCGCATGGAGGATCGGGCCACCGGCAGGATCGAGCGCGTCGCTCCCGGCGTCCGCCGCCTCCTCGCCCCCAATCCCTCGCCCTTCACCTACACCGGCACCCAGACCTACGTGGTCGGCGAAGGGGCAGTGGCGGTGATCGATCCGGGCCCCGCCTCGGACGACCATGTCGCCGCTCTGCTCGCCGCGCTCGGCGACGAAAAGATCGCCGCGATCCTGTGCACCCACACCCACCGCGACCATAGCCCGGCCAGCCGGCCGCTCGCCGCCGCGACCGGCGCGCCGATCATCGGCTGCGCCCCGGTCGATCTGGCCGAAGATCATGGCCCGCGCGCCGACGAGGCCTTCGACCCCGATTATCGCCCGGACCGGGTGCTGGCCGACGGCGAGACGCTCGCCTCCGACGGCTGGACCCTCAGGGCGGTCGCCACCCCCGGCCATACCTCGAACCACCTCTGCTTCGCGCTCGAGGGCACCGGCATCCTCTTCACCGGCGACCATGTCATGGGCTGGTCGACCACCGTCGTCGCGCCGCCCGACGGCGACATGGCCGCCTACATGGCGAGCCTCGATCTGCTGCTGGCGCGCGACGACCGCGTCTATTTCCCCGCCCACGGCCCCGCCGTCGAGGATCCGCGCGCCCATGTCGGCCGGCTGATCGACCATCGCCGCGAGCGCGAGCGGCAGATCCTGGCCCGGCTCGAGGCGGAGGAGGGGCGTATCCCCGCGATCGTCGCTTCGCTCTATGCCGGCCTCGATCCGCGCCTCCACGGCGCCGCCGGCCGCTCGGTGCTCGCCCACCTCATCGACCTTCAGCGCCGCGGCCTCGTCCGCGCCAAGGGCGAAAGCTGGGCGCTCGCCTTGAAATCGCCGCCCCCCGCTTCGATACAGGGGCCATGAACGCGCCCAGCACGAGCCTCAAGGGGCTCGACCTCACCGCCGAGATCGACCGGCTTCGCAAGGAGCGCAACGCGATCGTCCTGGCGCATTACTATCAGGACCCGCGCATCCAGGACCTCGCCGATTTCGTCGGCGACAGCCTCGATCTGTCGCGCAAGGCGGCGGTGACCGACGCCGAAATCATCGCCTTTTGCGGCGTCCGCTTCATGGCCGAGACCGCCAAGATCCTGTCGCCCGGCAAGATCGTCGTCTTGCCCGACATGGCGGCGGGCTGCAGCCTCGAGGACAGTTGCCCGCCCGACCAGTTCAAGGCGTTCCGCGAGGCCCATCCGGACCATATCGCGCTCACCTACATCAATTGCTCGGCGGCGGTAAAAGCCTTGAGCGACATCATCGTCACCAGCTCGTCGGCCGAGACCATCCTCGCCCAGCTCCCCAGGGACCAGAAGATCATCTTCGGCCCCGACAAGCATCTCGGCGGCTATCTCGCCCGCAAGACGGGGCGCGACATGCTGCTCTGGCCGGGCGTCTGCATCGTCCACGAGGCGTTTTCGGAGACCGAGCTCTTGAAGCTCAAGGCGCGCCACCCCGGCGCCCCGGTCCTCGCCCACCCCGAATGCCCGTCGCACATAATCGACCATGCCGACCAGGTCGGCTCGACCAAGGCGATCCTGGAATATGCGCTGGAGTCGCCGTCCGAGGTGATGATCGTCGCGACCGAGCCGCACATCATCCACCAGATGGAGAAAGCCGCGCCGCACAAGCTCTTCATCGGCGCGCCCGGGGCCGACGGAAACTGCAATTGCAACATGTGCCCCTACATGGCGCTCAACACGGTCGAGAAGCTCTATTTGGCGCTGCGCGACCTCGAGCCGCGGATCGAGATGGACGAAGATTTGCGCCTCGCCGCCAGAAAGCCGCTCGAGCGCATGCTGGAGATGGCCGGTAACACCGTGGGCCAGGGCGACGTCGGCCGCCCCATCTTCCACGACGATTAAACCCGTCACCCCCCGACGTCGCCCCAGCGAAGGCTGGGGCCCATGCTGCCTTCGTGCCACCCTCGAACACCGCATGGATGCAACCCGTCGCCCCAGCGAAGGCTGGGGCCCATGCTGAGTCCGTACCACGCTCGAACACCGCATGGATGCCAGCCTTCGCTGGCATGACGGAAGGGTGCCGCTAATCCCTCCGCCTCGCCGCCAGAAAGCCGCTCGAGCGGATGCTGGCGATGGCCGGCAACACCGTCGGCCAAGGCGACGTCGGCCGCCCCATCTTCCACGACGATTGAACCCGTCGATTGATCCGGTCGATTGGTACCGTCGATTGAACCCGTCGCCCCAGCGAAGGCTGGGGCCCATGCTGCCTTCGTGCCACCCTCGAACACCGCTGGGATGCAACCCGTCGCCCCAGCGAAGGCTGGGGCCCATGCTGAGTGCGTCCCACGCTCGAACACCGCATGGATGCCAGCCTTCGCTGGCATGACGGAAGGGTGCCGCTAATCCCACCGCCTCGCCGCCAGACAGCCGCTCGTGCGGATGCTGGCGATGGCCGGCCACACCGACGGCGAAGGCGAC
>JBJMTY010000236.1:0-5593 GCA_045811445.1 Allosphingosinicella sp.
AAGGAAGTCGACGAGGCCGTCCCAGAAGCCCGAGACGTTGAGCAGGGCGAACGGCTTGGCATGGTAGCCGAGCGCGTTCCAGGTCCAGGCCTCGAACAATTCGTCGAACGTGCCGATGCCGCCGGGCAGCGCGACGAAGCCGTCGCACAGGTCGGTCATCTTCGCCTTGCGCTCGTGCATGTTGGCGACCGTGTGGAGCTCGGTGAGGCCGGTATGGGCCACCTCGAGATCGACCAAAGCCTGCGGGATCACGCCATAGGCCTTGCCGCCGGCGGCGAGCATCGCGTCGGCGACGACGCCCATCAGCCCGCGATGGCCGCCGCCATAGACGAGGCCGAGGCCGCGCCGGGCCATCTCCTCGGCCAGTTCGCGCGCCGTGTCGGCAAAGGCGGGGTCGGCGCCCATCGACGACCCGCAATAGACGGCCAGTCTGTTCACAAATGCTCCTCGATCAGCGCCCGCAGGTCCGCCTCGGGCCGCGCGCCGAAATGGGAGATGATCTCCGCCGCGGCGAGCGAGCCCATAAGCAGCGACGTCTCGAGGTCGCGGCCCTGGGCCTGGCCGACCAGAAAGCCGGCGGCGAACAGATCGCCCGCGCCGGTCGTGTCGACGATGCCGCGGCCAATGCGCGCGATCGGCACCGTCACCCTTTGCCCCCGCTCCACCGCCAGCGCCCCTTCCGAGCCGCAGGTGACGACGAGCAGGGGGACCTTCCCCTCGATCGCGGCGACGGCGGCATCGCGGTCGGCCAGGTCGGCGAGCGCGCAAATCTCGTTCTCGTTGGCGAAGAGCAGGTCGATCGCGCCCGATTCCAGCATCGCCATCATCTCGGCGCGGTGCGGGGCGATGCAGGCGATGTCGGACAAAGTGAAGGCGACCTTGCGGCCGGCGGCGTGGGCGAGGCGCATCGCCTCGTCAATCGCGCTCCGCGGCCCCGCCGAGCGCCACAGATAGGCTTCGAGGTAGAGGATCGCGGCGCCCTCGATCTGCGCGGCATCGAGCGCCGCGCGGCTGAGCTCGTGGGCGGCGCCGCGGAATGTGTTCATGGTCCGCTGCGCGTCGGGCGTCACCAGGATAAGGCAGCGGCCGGTGGGCAGGCCGCCCCGCAGCGGCGGCGTGAGGAACTCGACGCCGAGGGCGCGTATGTCGTGCGCGAAAATCTCGCCCAATTGGTCGGCGGCGACCTGGCCGACGAAGCCGGCCCGCCCGCCGAGCGCCGCGACCCCCGCCATGGTGTTCGCCGCCGAGCCGCCGCTGGTCTCGCGCGCCTGGCTCATCTTCGCGTAGAGGCGCGTCGCCCCCTCGGCGTCGAGCACCTGCATCGAGCCTTTGACCAGCCCCTCTTCGGCGAGGAAGGCATCGTCGGTGGTGGAGATGACGTCCACGATCGCATCGCCGATCGCGAGGACGTCCAGGCGGGTCTCAGTCACCGGCGCACTGATGACGGCAAGAGGGCGCGAGCGAAAGCCCTTTTTGCGCGGCGGCAAAGCGGTTACGCACCCTCCATGCAGACCGAAACGCCCCCGCCCGCCATCCCCCGCGCCCTGTTCGTCTACTCGCTGCTCTACGGCGGCCTGGTCTGCATCGCGGGCGTGCTGGGCACCAAGCTCGCCTCGCTCGGCACCTGGCCGGTGGTCGGCGCGCTGGCGGTGGAATCGGGCATCTTCGCCTTTCTCGTCCTGGTGGTGCTGTCGAGCGCGGTGGCCGAGCTTTACGGGCGCGACATGGCCAACCGGCTGGTCCGCTTCGGCTTCATCCCGCTGATCGTCTCGATGCTGCTCATCCAGTTCGTGATCCGCATCGTCCCGCCGGCGAGCTTCTGGGACAAACAGGCGGCGTTCCAGGACATTCTGGGCCAGAGCTCGCGGATGATGCTGGCCGGGCTGATCGCCTACGGCGTCTCGCAGACCCTCAACGTCTTCATCTTCTCCCGCATCCGCGCGAAGGAAGGCGGGGCGCTCTGGCTGCGCGCTTTGGTCGCCAGCTTCCTGTCGCAGATCGTCGACACCTTGCTGTTCATCACCATCGCCTTTTACGGCGTCTTCCCGATCGTCGGCATCCTGACCGGCCAGATCATTGCCAAGCTGACCTTGTCGGTGGTGATGGTGCCGCCGCTCATCTACCTCTTCGTCTGGCTGGGGCGGCGGCTGGACCGCCGCGCCTGAGGGTGGAGGATTTCCTCGCCTTCGCCGGCCGGCTCGCCGACGCGGCGCGGGAAGAGACGCTGAAGCGCTGGCGAACGCCGCTCGTCGCCGACAACAAAGCCCGGAGCGGCTTCGACCCGGTGACCGACGCGGACCGCGAGGCGGAGCGGGCGATGCGGGCGCTGATCGAGCGGCATTTTCCCGATCACGGCATCCAGGGCGAGGAGTTTCCCGACCGGCGCGGCGCGGGCCGCTACGGCTGGAGCCTCGACCCGGTCGACGGCACCCGCGCCTTCGTCTGCGGCCTGTCGAGCTGGACCACGCTCATCGCCTTGCTCGACGAGGGCCAGCCGATCCTCGGCCTGATCGACGCACCGGCGATGGGTGAGCGCTATGCGATGGACGGCCGGGCGAGCGGCTGCGCGCGGCTGGCCGAGGCGCGCTTCTCGACCACCGACCCGTTCCTGTTCGATGAGGACGAGGCACCGCGGGTCGCGCGGGTGCGGCAGGCGGCGCGGACGGCGCGCTACGGCCTCGACGGCTACGGCTATGCGATGGTCGCGGCGGGGCATCTCGACCTGGTGATCGAGAGCGGCCTCAAGCCCCACGATTACAACGCCCTCATCCCCGTCGTCCGCGCCGCCGGCGGCTGGATCGGCGACTGGCGGGGCGGCGAGGATTTCGGGGCCGGCCGGGTGGTCGCGGCGGCGAGCCGGGCGCTCTACGACGAGGCGGTGGCGCGGCTCGCCTGATGGCGGGCCTGGAGCAGGCGCACCACCTCGTCCCAGCCATACCCCTTGACCCGCATCAGCACGACGAGGTGGTAGAGGAGGTCGGCGGTCTCCTCGGCGCAGCCGGCGGCGTCGCGGGCGACGGCGGCGAGGGCGACTTCCACTCCTTCCTCCCCCACTTTCTGGGCGATTCGGGCGGGGCCCTCGGCGACCAGGCGGGCGGTGTAGCTCTCCTCCGGCGCGGCGTCCGCCCGTTCGCCGACGATCCGCGCCAGCTCGGCGAGCCAGCCCGGTCCCTGGTCGGCGCCGCCGAAGCAGCTCGCGGTGCCGAGGTGGCAAATCGGGCCCGCCGGCAAGGCGCGGACGAGCAAAGCGTCGCCGTCGCAATCCTCATTCACCGAGACCAGGCGGAGCGTGTGGCCGCTGGTCTCGCCCTTGCGCCACAGCCGGCCTTTCGACCGGCTCCAGAAGGTGACGAAGCCGCTCGCCAGGGTCGCGGCGAGCGCCTCGCGGCTCATATAGCCGAGCATCAGCACGGCGCCCGAGGCGGCGTTTTGCACGATGGCGGGGAGGAGCCCGTCCATCCTGTCCCAGGCCAGCGCGTCCAGCGCATCGGGGGTCAGCGGCGCATTTCGATCCCGCATGAGGCGAGATACTCCTTCAAATCGGGGATGGAGATGAGGCGGTCGTGGAAGACGGTGGCGGCGAGCGCGCCGCTCGCGCCGGCCTCGACGAACGCGTCGCGGAAATGCTCGGGCGCGCCGGCGCCGCCGGACGCGATCACCGGGACCAAGACGGCCTCGACGACGGCGCGGGTATGGGCAAGGTCGTAGCCGGTGCGCACCCCGTCGCGGCGCATGCAGTTGAGGACGATCTCGCCCGCCCCGCGCTCGGCCGCTTCCTTGACCCAGTCGAGCGTGAGCCGGCCGGCGTCGCGCGTCGCCTCGGGCGAGCCGGTATATTGCTTGACGCGATAGATGCCGCCCGCCTCGAAGCTGTCGACGCCGAGCACGACGCATTGGGCGCCGAAATCGCGGGCCAGCGCGTCGATCAAAGCGGGACGCTCCAGAGCGGGGGAGTTGACCGAGACCTTGTCGGCGCCGGCGTCGAGGCAGGCGGCGGCCTGGTCGCGGGTCCTGATGCCGCCCGCCACGGCGAAGGGGATGTCGATGACGCCAGCGATGCGGCGGATCCAGTCGAGGTCGAGGCCGCGGCCTTCGACGCTGGCGGCGATGTCGTAGAAAACCAGTTCGTCGGCGCCCTCGCGGCTATAGCGCAGCGCACTCTCGACGATGTCGCCGGCGTCGCGGTGGTCGCGGAAGCCGATGCCCTTGACGATTCGGCCGTCCTTGACGTCGAGGCAGGGGATGATCCTACGCGCAGGCATCGAGCGCCTCGGCGAGGCCGATCCGGCCTTCCCACAATGCCTTGCCGACGATCGCGCCGGCGGCGCCGGCGTCCCGAAGTTGCGAAAGGTGCCGCGCATCGGCGATTCCGCCGGATGCCTGGAGGGCGACGTGGGGGAGAGTTCGTAACGCCTCCGTAACGAGATCGAGGTTCGGCCCGCGCAGCATGCCGTCGCGCCCTATGTCGGTGACGAGGAGGTGGCGCGCCTCGGGGAACAGGGCGGCGGCGTCCCACAGGCTGGTGCCGCTATCCTCGGTCCAGCCGGATGTTGCCACGATGGGAACGTTCGCCACCATTCGCACGTCGAGCGACAGGGTGATCCGCTCGGCGCCGAATTCGGCGAGAAAGGCGCGGACGCGCTCCGGCGCCTTCACGGCCAAGCTGCCGACGACGATGCGGGCCGCCCCGGCGTCGAGGAGCCGGGCGATCTGGTCGCGGCTGCGGATGCCGCCCGCCACCTGGAGCTTGAGCGGCGCGGCGGCGGCGAGCGCGGCGAGAAGGTCGTGCTGGACCGGCGCGCCGGCGCGGGCGCCGTCGAGGTCCACGACATGCGCCCACTCGGCGCCCGCCTCGGCGAAGCGGGCGAGTGCTTCGGCGGGATCGGCGGGGTAGGTCGTGCGGTCGTCGAACCGCCCCTGCGACAGCCGGACGCAGCTTCCGCCCATCAGGTCCATGGCGGGATAGAGGATCATGATTTGAGCCAGGCCTCGAGGAAGCGGGCGCCCGCCTCGCCGGAGCGCTCGGGATGGAATTGCGCGCCGGTGAAGTTGCCGCGCCGGACCAGCGCGGGGATCGGGCGGCCGTAGTCGGCGCGGGCGAGGGTCGCCTCGCCATCATCGCAGGCGAAGCTGTGCGCGAAATAGACATAGTCTCCGTCGGCGAGGCCGATGCCGTCGTCGGCGACCGAGAGGCGGCTCCAGCCCATGTGCGGGACCGGGCGGCCGGGCGCGGGCTCGAGGCGGCGGACCCGGCCGGGGAGGATGCCGAGGCACTCGGTGTCCTCCTCTTCGCTGCGCTCGAAGAGGAGCTGCATGCCGAGGCAGATGCCGAGCACGGGCCGGGTGAGGGCGCGGAGCGGCTCGACCAGGCCGCGGGCGTCGATCTGCTCCATGGCGTAGCCGGCGGCGCCGACGCCGGGGAGGATGACCTTGTCGGCGGCGGCGAGCGCGGCGAGGAGGTCGTGCTGGACCGGCGCGCCGGCGCGGGCGCCGTCCAAGTCGACGACATGCGCCCACTCGGCGCCCGCCTCGGCGAAAGTGGCGAGCGCCTCGGCGGGATCGGCGGTGACGTTGGGGGTGAGGCCGAAGCGCT
>JBJMTY010000237.1:0-14780 GCA_045811445.1 Allosphingosinicella sp.
CCGCCCAAACCCGAACGCTTCGAGCAGGGCGCTACGCACCGCCGTCACCACCGGCTCCCAGAGGCGGTCCGGCTCGATCGCGATCCTCGCCTCGATGACGAGCAACAGCAGCTCGCGCGAGGCGACGACGACGCCCAGGAAAGGATCGCCGAGATCCCGCAGCGCGGCCCGCAACGCCCGCATCAGCTCGGAGCCCTCATCGATCGGGATGTCCTCCTCGCCCGCGATCGTCAGGTGGACGAGGCTTCGTCTGCCGTCGCTGATCTCGAGCGCCGCGGCCTTGCCGATGCCGGCGAAGGTCCGCGCGAAATCGGCATAGTCGCGAGTCGCGACGAGCCGTCCGAGCGCGGCCGTCCCCAGCGGCGCGTTGCCGCGCACCTGGTCGACGCTCTCCGGATCGGCGCCGCCCGAGGCGCGATAGGGATTGACCACCTCCTTCACGCCGAGCGGGCGGGTGACAAGCTGCTGGATCTGCCCGGCGCGGACATTGCCGGCCTTGCCGAGCCCGCTGCGATAGCGCGCGACGACGTTCTGGCTGCCCGTCGGAAGCCGTGCGCCTTCGCAGCCATCGCCGAACATGACCGACGAGACGCCCTGGTGGTCGGTACGGATCGTATAGGCGCGCGCCGTGGGCGGCAGATCGGTAAAGCTGGCGACGCCGTTCCACTGGATGTCGTTGACATAGACGTCGAGCGTGTCCTCGGCGCCGGACGGGGTCGGGCTCGGCAGCCAGGTGAGCGGCGCGTGCTTGAGAGAGAAACTCTGGCGGGGCTTGGCGCCGTCGCCGTTGCCGAGGATTTCCTGCTGGCTTTCGCCGTGGGTCGCCTTGACGACATTGGCCCGGATCGAAAGCGAGGCGCGGCGGTAGCAATAGGAAAGCGGCCGAGCGAGCCAGATGAAGGTGTGGACCGTGTCGCCGGCGAGCTTTGCCGGCAGCTCGGATCCGCGGAAGTCGACGTCGGAATCGTCCGATTCAGCCCAACCGGCCGTGTCGTCCGCCGGGTTGCGGGACAGCGGCGGCAGGATACCCCGAAAGTAGGGGACGCCAGTCTCCGGATTGACGAACACCTTCGGCGCCCCGCCCGTGGTGCCGACTTCATTGAGCAGATTGCCCGGCGTGCAAACCAGGGCCCCGCGCCCTTCCGCCAGCAGTGGACTGTCGCAGTCGATGCTGAACGCAATACCGGAGGCCATCACCCGAACGGCAATGCTGGCCACCCCGGCCCCGGGAACCTCGATCGAGAATTCGTCGACGCCGTTGAAACCGGCATCGG
This sequence comes from Allosphingosinicella sp., assembly GCA_045811445.1. Classification (GTDB taxonomy): domain Bacteria; phylum Pseudomonadota; class Alphaproteobacteria; order Sphingomonadales; family Sphingomonadaceae; genus Allosphingosinicella. The sequence continues at coordinate 1,275 of JBJMTY010000237.1, forward strand.
GACGATATTTGAGCGCGCCCGTGGCGGCGTCGACACTAGCCGTGCCATTCCCAGGCCGGGCCGCGAGTAAGAACTTGCCGCCATATTTCTCGACCAGGAAGGGCAGCGACGCGGCCCCGACCCTGCCCGAACCGGCCGCGTGCTGCATCGCCACCGGTGCCGTCGGGCCGCCTTGATCTCTGCGGACCGCGTATGACCAGGGCTCGACCTCACCCGACGCCGCCCGGACGTCGTGCACGACGGCGGCGATCATCGCCGGCTCGGTGGCCATCACACCCTCGACATTCTCGATGTCGGCGCGCTCGCCGCCGACCATCAGGTAACGGCCCGGCTCGAGCCCCAGATAGAGGCCGTCGAGCTCGATCGGCTGGTCGGCGCGCTCGACGCAGACGGGGGCGGCGATGGGGCTCTCGGCAAGGGCCAGCTCCTCGCTCACCGCATAGACGGTGGTGCCGCGGATGCATTCATAATCCAGGTCGACCACAGGTTGCTTGAGGAGCGCCCCGCTATTGGCGATCAACTGGGGATCCTTCGCCAGGACAATCCAGCCCTCCCGGCTTTCAAAACGGATGCGGGTGATCGGGCCGGTGAGGCCGTAGTCGGCGCGGCTCATCTTGGGCTGCGCGGACAGGATCTGCCCGATCGCGTAGCGGCCGGAGCGGGCCACCGCGACGGTGGGCGGCGCGCCGGCGGCGGGCCGGTGGTCCGGCACGCCGGTCATGTCGACGAACAGCCACGAGCCGGGCAGGATGCCATCGTGGTTGCCGTCGAGGTCGAACCGGTCGGGTTGCTCGCGCCGGATGAAATCCTGCTCGTCCGGACCTGGCGATACGATCGGCCATTCGCCGATCTCGCGGCTGATGCTGCGCTGAGAGGATGTGGTGCTGATGTTGGTACCGGAACCGGTTCCGGACGAGAGCAACGTCTCGCGCTGCTTCAGCGCATTGTGCCCGAACAGGTTGCCGCGCAGCCTGAGCGCGTAGACCCGGACCGGAACTTCGGCATCGGCGACGCAGCCCTTGAGCCCGGCGCCGAGCTGGGCGGCCAGATCGACTGAGGTCTGCGACAGGAAGGCGAGCCCGCCATCGCCGGCTTGTTCGAAGCGGTGCTCGAGCGACCCCTGGAGATGAGTAGCGCTCGCCGGTGGCCGGGAAGGAGCCACAACCAGCTTCTCCACCAAAGCTTCCATGCTGCATCGCGGCGCCGGGAGTGGCGCCTGCTGGTCCGAGACGGCCATCGTTGCGAGCGTCTCGTCCACTCGCCCCGCCCAGGCGCGCAGCCGCTCCGCCGGCAGGCCGCCGACGCGGCCGAGCTGGGCTTGGAGCGCCGCACGCACCGCGGCGATCCCTGCCGCGGCCGTGGCCTGATCGGCCGTGGCCGCCGGGAGCTGGTCGAGCAGGCCGAGCATCTCTCCGGCGATGGCGCCGGTCGGGGCGTCGGCGCGTAGCGAATCAAGGTTTGGGGTGGCGGGGGGAGGCGACGCCGCGGCCGTTTCCGGAACCCAGCATTGGATCCTGATCCTGGTCCTCCGGGCCTCGACGTCTGGCTCGATCGCCATCACCCGCACCGCCGTCGGCCGCGCCCAGCCGTCGACGATTTCCTCGTCGTCCTCGGCGAAATCTTCTCGGACGGCGATGAGCAGCGGATCGCCGGGCTGCAGCCGGGTCGCGGTACCGGCGAGATAGAGTTCGCGCTCATATTCGGGACGGTCGTCGATCCGGCCCATCGACCACCAAAAAGGCTCGGTCCGGCGAACGCCGATCCGGTTCCAGGCCGCGCGGGCGGGAAGATCCTCGGAGGTCTCGAAAAATTGCGGCAGCTCGCCCGGGCCCGGCACCGCTTGGCTGCGGGCGCCCTTCGGAATGACGACCTGACCGGGCGTCTTCTCGTCGAGCGTGTAGGCGAGGAAGACGCTGGCGGCGACGCCGGGACGCGCCGTGTAGCCGACCAGCTCGGCAAGGCCGTGCAGCGAGCGCATCTCGGTGGCCGTGCGCAAATAGCCCTCGTTGACGATCCGCTCCTGATAGAAAGTCAGCACGTCGGCGACGCACGCCCAGCCGTCGAGCAACGCGATCGAGCCGTCGTCCTCGCGCACCCGCAGGCGGCTCAGCGGTCGCGTTCCGGCCGGTTCCAGGACGTGCGACGACAGACGCGCCTTCATCGTCGCCAGGAAGCTGCCCTGGGTGCCAATGCGCACGTTCAGCGTGCCGAGGCCCGGTCGGTTGTGGACCGGCAGCGGCGTCAGCGCGCGAATCCCCTCGCAGCAGCCGCAACCGGCCTCGCCGCAGCCGCAGGATCCGGCGCCGCTCAACGTCCGTCCCTCATGATCAAGGTGAGAGTACCGTTCTCAGGGAGGCTCGGGTCATTGTCGAGCCGGGCCACCTCGAGCGGGCGCAGGTTGAGGACGCCTGCCGCGACCTCGCCGTTCGGGCCTTCGCCACGTCGTTCGAGGCGCGTCACGATCACGCTCGCCACGCCTTCTATCTGGTGGGCGGCGGCTTCGATACGGCTGATCCGGACCGGATCCCCGAGGCTGAGCGAGTCCGGGTGGAAAAAGCCGCGTCCGCCGGCCCAGGCGCGTGTGCCCAGCGCCCGCTCGAGCGCCGCCCGCACGTGGCCGCGCACAAAGGCCGGGTGCACGCAGACGGTCATCTCCAGCTCGAGCGGGACGACGCGTGCAGGGATCACCCGCACGTCATGGCCGATCCGCCGGTAGCGCTGCAGATGCGTCTCGATCAGCGCCAGCAATTGCCGGTCCGGATCGGCGCTTCCCAAGCTGTCGATGGCGACCTGGATCTCGATGGCGGCTCCGCTGCTGCGCAGCATCGCGCCGGCGCGCTGCACCTGGCCGGGGAAGTCGCGCATCGCGATCGCCGCATAATCGGCGGGAATTACCGCCCGCTCGAGCCGGCTGTGAAACTGGCGGGGCGCGCGGAGCCGCGCGCGCGCGACCGGCTCGGGGGCGCTGCCTCCGCGCGCGCGCAAAGGGTTGCGGACCGCCAGCGAAGCGCCGTCGGGAAAAGCGTTGCGGAAGACGATTCGGGTCAAGCTGTCGGCGCCGACATTGCCGGCCGGTCCGCTGCCGACCCGGTAGCTGGCGCGGAACAGCTCGCCGGCCTCGGGCATGCGGCCGCAGACGCCGTCGCCGAAGCGCAGGTTGGCGATCCGCCTGTCGTCTACCTCGACGACGAAGGCGCGATCGTCCGGGCCGCTGGCGAGCAGGTCGCCTTGCGCCCGCCAGGCGCGCCCGTCCCGGCCGCGCAGCTCGATGGCGGCCGTGCAGGCGGTCACGTCCTGCGCCAGCGCGGCGGCTGCGGCGGCGCCGCCGCAGCCGCCGGCGGAAGGGATTGCGACACGATGAGGCGAGGCGAAGGTCGGCTCGGGACGCCGCAACCGTGGCCGGTAGCGCTCCGGAACCTCGCTCTGCTCGGCGCCGGCGCAGTCGTCGGCGCAGCGGCGCAGCGTCAGGCACGATTGAACCGGTGGCAGATCCTCCGCCGTCCGTTGCCCCTCGTCGGCCAGGATCACGTTGCCGAGCGCGACGCTGACGTCGCGGAGCGCTTCGCAGCCGGGCGGGTCGGCCCGCGACGACAGGCACAGGGGGAAAGGCAGCGCGTCCTCGACGCACCATTCGACTTCCCACACCAGCCGCCGCGCCACCGGGTCGAAAGCGGGCGCGGCCCGCGTCAGCCGGACCGCGTGACGATGATGGGGGTCCGCGTCGGCGGCGTTGCCGGTGCGCGGGCCGATCCGCTCCTCGAACACCAGCACCTGGCCGGCCTCGAGGCCGAGCAGATGCCACCGCCCCTCGGCAAGGCCGGCTTCGATCTCCGCGGCGCTGAGGCTTGGCGCGTATGTCCGCTTGGCCCGCTTTCCCGCTGGCGGCTTCGGCAGCTCGCCGGGATCGACCAAGGTGCCGCCGGTGGCACCGGCGGCCAGGCAGCAATCGTCCTGCCCCCAATCGTAGAACGAGATCCGGTTGCGCGCCTTGCGCAGCGTAAAGCTTTGCGCCCCGTCCGCCAGCAGCGGCTCGAACGCCACCCGCCCCTCCGGCGCCGGCTCGAGGTCTTCTTCGCGCAGCATCTTGTCGTCGCGACCCGCTGCGGGCGTCAGGAAATAGACGTCGGCCGCGGCGATCTCGATCTTGTCTTCGGAAGTTTCGAAGGCGAGCCAGCAGCGCGCGTTGCAGCCTTCGTGGAGGTGATAATCAACCAGCCGTGCGTGCCGGCGCACCGAGATTCTGAGCCTTGCCGTGCCGAGATAGGCTTCCGCTGCGACCGCGTCTTGCTGGTAGCTGAGATGGTCGCCGGCATAAGCGAGCAGCTCGACCAAGGCGACCATGAGGTCGGGGGCGCGCCGCTCCCGCCATTCGGGCAGCGTCAGCGCCAGTCGGTCGAGGATGAGCTGGCGGAAGCTGCCATAATCCTTGGCGAGATAATTGATCGCCGGCTCCGCCAGGACCGGTGCGGGGCAATCGGCCGCGGCCGCGCAGTCGAGATCGCTCGGGCAGCTCGCCTTGAACGAGAAATCCGCGCCGGCGTAGCGCGGATCGAAGTCCGCCGGCGGTCTGGGGAGCGGCCGGCCGGCGCCGTCGAGCGCGACGATGCACAGCCGATAGGTGGAGAAGTCGCCGGGGCGGTCGACCGTGACGATCAGGCGGTCGTCCAGGCCCTCATCCTCCGCCGGCTCGATACGGACGGCGAGAATGCGGATGTCGCGCTCGCGGATGCCGCCTTCGATCCGCACGTTGGGGCTCTCGATCCAGTCCGGCGCCCGGCCGAGGAAGTAGACAATGAGCGTGGTCTGCGAGCAATCGACCTCGACATAATCGATGCCGTTGAACCGCGACCCGCGGACGTCGCCGCGGCGGCGGCCGTCGCTGTCGCAGCAGAGGCGGGGATCGCCGGCCATCATTGCGCCCCCGCTTTGATCGTCGCGGTGCCGGTTTCGCCGGTCCCGCGCAGCGCATAGTCGATCTCGAGCGTCAGCGCGGCCTCGTCGACCCGCGTGGCAAGCCGGGTCACTTCGATCACGTCGCCGAGGTAGCGCTGCAAAGCGGCGCGGGTGCTGAACTCGATCGCGGCGGCGATCTCGGGGGAGTTCGGCGCGAACAGCGCGTGCATCAGCCCGCTGCCGAAGTCGGGCCGGTTCACGCGTTCGCCCTGCCGGGTCAGCAGCAGCTGCTCGATCATCTCGAGGACGTGCCGGGCATCGCCGCACTCGGCGGTCCGGCCGCGGCTGTCGAAGCGCAGTGGGAATGAGATGTTCATCGCCGCCTCACAGCGCCGTGACGCGGGTGTTGGGGGCCAGCGCCATCAGCGGCGTGCCGGTCGGCGTGCAGACCGACGAGCCGGCCTGGACGACCAGCGGCTGGCCGGTGGAAAGCACGCGCGTCGTCCCGGTCAGCCATTGGCCGGTCACGCACGGACCGTTGCCGTTGGGCGGGGGCGGGAACGGGCAGCCGGCGACCATATAGACGGTGCTGAGCAGCACCGTCGGCACGCCGCCGAGGCTGACCCGCGGATTGGGCGTGGTCGCGGTCGCGGTGCCGCCATGGGTGCATTGCACCTGCGAACCGAACGGAACCGGAAGTCCGGGCATCAGGCTCCTCCCGTCATGTCACGGCCAACGCGCCGTTGTTGATGTTGACGGTGGGGCCGACCAGGTTGATCGACGCCCCCTTGCCGTTGCTGATGTAGATGCCGCTGTCGTTGACCAGGATCGTCGCCTTGGTCGCGCTTTGCAGCATGATGCCGCCGCTCGCCGGCGAAGGCGGCATGTCGCTGATCACGACGACATGCTGGCCGAGCGTCTGAAGCACGATGTTGGGCGAGGTCGGCAGCCCGGCCTTGGCCATGGTCGGGAGGTCGCTCTGCGCGCCCCAGCGGCAACCGGTCCAGATCGGATAGTTGAGGTCTCCCTGCTCGAACTCGACCCAGACGCCGGCGCCGATCGGTGGGACCAGATAGACTCCCATCGGCGGCCCCGTCGGCCCGGCCAGCGGGACGCACGCCTCGGCCCAGGTCGAGGGGATCTCGCCGAGCACATCGGGGATCATCAGTTGCAGCCGACCGCGCTGCTCGGGGTCGAGGTTGAGAAAGACCGTCGCCCGATATTTGCCCAGATAGCGGCCCGGGGAAGCGCTGGTGGTCATGGTACCACCGCCGGCGCCGGCGCCATCAGCCCGTCGCGCGAGAGGGTGAAGCTCTGCTTATATTCGCCCGGCTTGAGGTTGTGGGTCACGCTGTCGACATAATAGGGACCGTCATAGGCGGTCCCGGCGCCGCGCACCCCGACCATCATGTTCGGCTTCAGCACCGAGCCGTAGCTGGCGACGTTGAGCGAGCCGTGGCCGCTGATCGCGTCGGCGCTCTGCATCACGATGCCGAGCGCGCGCTTCGCCGCTTCGCTGGGGCTGAGCCGCGCCGTGTCCTTGGTGGCGGTGATCCGCGCCGGCGGCGTCGGCCTCAGCCCGAGCGGCGGATGGACCGGGCTGATATTGGGGATCGGGATCGGAATCGGGATCTTCTTGGTCACTGAATCGAGGATCCGCATGATCGTGATCTTCTTGGCGAGGCCGTCGAGGGTGAAGCTCAGGGACTCGACGTTGGTGTCGGCGTCCATGTTGACGTTGAGCGCCGGTTGGAGGACCGGGAGCCGGTAATCCGGCCCGAAATAGGCTATGCTTTGCCCGGGCACCGGGCCGGGTTCGATCGCGAAAACATAGCCGTTCTGGGCGGCGAGCTCGCGGATATAGTCGCGGTCGGTCGTCTCCTGGGTGTCGTGGCGGCTGGTCGGGCTGTCGACGCTGAACACGCCGGGCGGAATGATCAGCGGCACCATTCCGAACGCCGCATATTTGGCGAGGATGACGGCGATCCGCGCCATGTCCGGCATCGCCGGCCAGGGAATGGTCACCTCGATCAGGTTCATCAGCAGGCTCAGATCCTCGCCGGTCAGGGTCAGCGTCGATTTGCCCGGGTCGTTGCCCGGCTGGAGGCTCTGGTTGGTGACGATGCCGTCCATCAGCACATGGGGCAGGCCGCGATGGATGACGGCGATGACCACCCGGGTGACGACCGGGTCGAAGAAGCCGGCCGGCAGCATGGCGAGCTGGAGCGGCGAATCCTTGCCGAGCGCGAAAGTGAGGTTGAAACCGCAGGTGCCGCGCGCGCGGGTCACTTCGACCGACTGCAGCGCCTCGATCACCGGCAGCGGCGCAGGGACCGGCGCCGGCGCCGGGCCGATCATCAGCTGGAGGCGGGTGCCGTCAAACAAGCCGGCCTCCCGTCATTCCCGGCGGCAGCGTGATCCTGAGCGGGCGGCCGATCTCCTCGGTGAGGGCGGCCGGCCGCATCGCCCGGTTGGCGTCGCAGATCTGCCAGTAGAGCTCCGGATCGCCGAGCCTCGTTGCGGCAATGTTGTCGAGCCGGTCGCCGTCCCCGACCCGGTGCTCCTGGACCGTCGCCAGGGTGTCGGGATCGGGCGGCAGCCGACGGGCGAGCCAGACCTGCTCGACTCCGCCCGGCAGCGTGCGGCGCACCGTTTCGACGTCGTGGTAGCGGCTGTTGGGCGGGAAGATCATGGCGCGAGGCTCTCCATCACAGCTTGAGCGCGCCGCCGAGCGCGGCGACGCTGTTGAAGACGTTGGAGGTGGCCATCACTTCCTTGGCGACGTGGTGGACCAGGAACAGCGCATGGCCGACCGAGCCGAGCTTGAGATCGTTGTAGCTGAGCACGTTGAGCGACAGATCGACCTTTGCGCGGATCGGGTTGAGCAGCGAATCATAGGCTTCTTCGGTGATGGTCATCCCGGCGAGCGAGACCGGCAGCACCCGCGTCGGCCCCCAGACGAACAGGATCATCGGGCCCGTCGTGGGGAGGATCTCGACCATGCCCGCGGCCGACAGCGCCATGTTGGCGATGACGTCGAGGCTCTTGGGGTAGAGCATCATCTCGAGCGCCGCGAGCGTCGGGCTGACCCCGGTCGCGACCGCGATCGGATTGCCTTCCTCGAGCCCGTCGGTGGCGTCGATCTCGATCGCCAGCTTGATCGTTTCCTTGGGCGGTCCGCTCAGCCGGAACGCCTCGCCGCGCTCGCCGCCTTCGCCGGCATGGCCGCGCACGGCGAGCGTGCGCGTCATGCTGTCCGGATTGTACTGGAACACGACCACGCTCGCGAGCGGGTTGGCCGGATCGACCCCAACCAAAGCGCCCTTGATCAGGCGGGGGGAGAGCGGGAAGCCGGTCATTTGCCGCCGGCTTCCGCAGCCAACAAAGCCAGATATTCTTCCGGCGTGTGGATTTTGCCGTCTTTTCGCGTGACGACTTCGTAATGGACTCCGTCAATGCCTCGGCCGGCATTTCCGGATCCGCGCCTTATTTTCACGCGAATCGTATCGTTCCGCGCGGTGCGATAGACGCGCTTCAGAGGATCAAGGGCACGAATTTTAGGATCGCCGAAAAAGTCGCGGAGTACCAAAAGCTCAGAGGCCAAGCCCTTCTTGTGAGCCCGCCAGAACTCGGGTGGCAAGCCGTCCTCTGTGCTGAGAGACGCTGTGCCAATTCTCCTGGAATAGTTCTTTGTTTCTGCTCGTTCCCGGAGGAAGTGAACAAGTCCTATTTGAAACCCCAAGTCTGAGCCGGAGAGGAGGTCGTCAACATCGACGTAACCGGAACTCCAAGCGTCGATAAAGACCTCTTCATCGTATACTCCTGGGTTTTTCGTCGGTTTGGACTCTTGCCGACCTTCACGGTTTGTAAGGCGTAGTGGAATAGTGGCCTTTGCCGGATCAGTGAAACCGAGCATCTGTTTGCCGAATTCTGAGAGAGTAGCCCCTTGAATTTCGGTCGCCTTAAGCTCTCCGTCGCCGGAAAGAGCAAATGTCAGACCGCATTTAAGGTCATTGAGACGCTGGATAATCTCGTCGCGGCGATGGAAGCCCGAGTTCTCTCCTTTTCCCACGTCCCGCAGCACGACCTTGCGCTGGACACCCGACGCGGCGCCTGTCACGGTGGGCGGCTTCGATCCGCTGGCCACCGCTACGGCTACGCGGTCAGCCTCCGCTTCAGATTGCGCTGTCGATTGAGGGGTCGCCCCGCCCCGGAAGTTTGCCTGTTGAACCACATGAGCAAGCTCGTGCGCGAGCAGGTCGTTGCCGGCCGCGCCGCTCCACCTGCCGCCGGCGAACACGATATTGCTGCCGACCGTATAGGCCTCGGCACCGACCTCCTGCGCCGACGCCGCGGCCTTTGCGTCGGAGTGGACGCGCACGCTGCTGAAGTCGTGGCCGAAACGCGGCTCGAAGAAGGCGCGCTCGGATTTGCCGAGCGGCTGGCCGGACGAGCGCAACACTTCGTGGACGATCGGCGGCGCCTGGACGCTGTCGCTGAGTCCCACGCTCCCTGCTGAGGGAGGCCGGCGCTGCAGCACGCGATCCAGGTTGTCGCACCCGTCGCAGTTGCGTCCTGCCGGCTTATGGCTGCCGCACGCCGCGCACTTGCGCTGGAGAAGCGCGGCGGGGGCTCCCGAGGTCGGCCGCAGCCGTTTCAGGGCGGGGGCGAAGCCGGTCACGGCTTCAGCGCCCCGTGCAGCGCCGCCGCGACTCCGCGGCCGAGTGCGTTGGGACCGCTTCCCGGCGCCGGCCCGATGTCGAGCGGCGGCAGCGCCGGCACCGCAAGGTCCGACCATTCCGCGCCATTCCGCGTCGTCAGCCGCGCCGCCAGCTCGGCCTCGATCGCCGCCGCCAGCCGCGGCGCGTCCGCAGCGGCGAGGTCGAGCCCCTCGACCACCAGCCGATCGATGTGGAGATGGACGCTCATCCGCTTCCCCCGGTGCCGGCGACCGCCTCGATGCGGCGGAATGGGGCCTCGTTGACGGTACGGTCGAGCTTGCGGAACTCGGTGCGCACCGCATCGAGCAGAAGGGCCATGGTGACTTTCGGGGGGTCCGCGGCGGCGGCGGCGAAGGCGGCGTTGAGGGCGATGCTGTGGATGTTACCGCCGCTGAGGTCGAATGCCGCCAGCCGCGCGAAATCGAGCTCGTCGTGCGGCGTTTCCGGGGCCAGCGCGCGCCGCCAGATGCGGAGCCTCTCGTCGGCGCCCGGATAGGGAAAATCGACGACGAAGCGCAGCCGCCGCAGGAACGCCTTGTCGATCGCGCCCTTCATGTTGGTGGCGAGGATGGCGAGGCCCCGATAGCTCTCCATCCGCTGCAGCAGATAGTTGATCTCGATATTGGCGTAGCGGTCGTGCGCGTCCTTGGTCTCGGTGCGCTTGCCGAACAGCGAGTCGGCCTCGTCGAAGAACAGGATCGCGCCGCCCGCCTCGGCAGCGTCGAACAGCTGACGCAGATTCTTCTCGGTCTCGCCGATATATTTGCTGACCACCGCCGACAGGTCGATGCGATAAAGATCGAGGCGGAGTGCGTTGGCGAGCACTTCGGCCGCCATCGTCTTGCCGGTGCCGCTTTCGCCGGCGAACATCGCGCTGATGCCCAGCCCGCGGTTCATCTTTTCGCGAAACCCCCATTCGTCATAGACGGTGGTGCGTGCGCCGACCTGGGCGGCGATCTGGCGAAGCAAAGCGGTCTCGGCGGGCGGGAGGACGAGATCATCCCAGACCGCCTTGGCGTCGATCCGCTCGGCGAGCCGGGCGAGTTGCGGGCGCGCTCGCGCCAGGCAGCCCGCCCACAGACGATCGCCGGGCGTGTCCTCGTCATCGTGGCGGCGGGCGTCGGCGGCGATGGCGGCGATGTCGCTCTGGCTGAGGTCGAACTGGCCGGCAAGGCGCGCCGGCACGTCGGGGGGAATTGGGAAGTCGGCGAGCGCGGCGGTCCACGCCGTCAGCTGCTCGCGGGCGGTGGGTTTGGCGATGTCGCAGGCCGCGTCGGGCGTGACGGACCGCAAGTCGTCGCGGGCCGCGATCAGCACGAGGCCGGTGCAGGACTTGACGAAATGGTCGATCCGGGGGGCGGGATGGTCAGCCGGGATCGGCAGGTCGAGCGAGTCCGCGTCGACGAGCAGCGCGAGCGAGACCAGCCGCTGCTCGCGCGACCATAATCGCGCCACCTCGAGCTCGGTACCGGTCGGGATCGCGTCGGCCGGCAGCACGACCAGGCGCAACCCGAACGCGGCGGCGACGGTTGCCGCGACCTGCCGCTTGCCGTCGCGGTCCGCGCCGCGCAGCACCAGCCGCGCCTGGCCCTCGCCGTCGACGCGTTCGATCAGCTTCGCCACGGCTTCCCGGTGCGACTCCGGAAGATCCTCGATGTCCGGCGCCACGACCGCCGTCACCAGCGAGGCGATGCGGTCGTCTAGATAGTTGAGCCCCTTGACGTAGTTGACGATCCGCTCGTCGGCGCGCAACGCGCTCACCGTGAACGGGGTGGCGCCGGGCTGGCTTATCTCGATCAACCGCCAGTAGCGCAGCGGCCGCTCGGGCGAGAGCGCTTCCCATATGGCGCCTTCGAACAAGGCCATCGCCAGGGCGAAAGTCGGGTAGGTGCGCTGGCTGTTCCCCTGCGCCGCGGCGAAGGCGCTCCCGATCCCGGTGTCGAGCTCCGCGGCGATGCACAGCAGGAGGATCTCGCGCTCGAAATCCGACAGGCCGAGCTGACGCTGCAGCAGCACGAGGGCGGGCGGCGGCTCCCCCTCCGCCGCGTACGCGAGCTGCTCTTCGACAGCGGCCGCGGCCTGCCGCGCCGGCGATGGCAGCAGCGGTAGCGCCTGCGCCCTGACCGCGCGCGAGCGGAAGAAGCCGCGCGCCGGCCATTCGCCATAAGTCTTGACGGGGCCTGCGTCCGCGGGAGGCACCAGGATGGCGAGGCGCTGGCGCAGCCGAGCAAGCGCTGCGCTCAGATATTCGTTGTTCCGGTCGAGCCAGTCCTGCGAGGTCATGGCCATTGCACCTCGACCTTCCGCGCTTCGTCGAACTCGAAGCCTGTGCCCGGCTTCAGCAGGAACGGCTGGCTGTCGACTCCGTCCACGCGCAGGAAAAACGGCAGCTTTTTCTTTTTCGGCTCGTCGGCGCGGCGCTCGATCGGTGCCGGATCGATCGTGAAACTCAGCTTGCCGGACAGCAAGGGATGGGGGGCGGCGGCCACCTCCAGCTTCGCAAGCCGCGCCAGCGCCGCCTGTTGGGGCAGGACCTTCGGGCGGCAGACGATTTCGACCGTAACCGGGCCGCCATCGTGAGGGAGGCTGTTCGGATTGATGCTGTCGACCTTCGGCGCGAGCGCCATCGGCCACAGCGCCGAGCGCTGCGCCTCGCCGTCGCGCATGGCGATCGCGGTGACGGCATAGACGCCTGCCGCCCAATGGTCCGACAGGTCGGCCGCCGGCAGGTCGAGGCGAAAGATTCCGGGCTCGATCTGGATCGGGTCGAGCTCGACCGCATTGAGCGCCGGGTGCTTGAACTCGAACCGCACCGCATCGCCCAGATTGGCGCCGGCGATGATCAGCTCAGCGCCAAGCTCGGCCGCCGGCAGGCTCGGCGGCAGCGGCGAAAGCCGGGCGGCGCCGGGCAGTCCGACCCACAGCGAATCGATGCGGGGGAAGAGCGCCGCCTGCGCCTCCGGCCCGCGGTCCTCGTCGCCGCGGCGAAGCGCCGGCAGAGCCGTAGGCGCGCTGTCGAGAGCGTCGATCAGCACGACCCCGGCGTCACAGGCCAGCGACAAGGCGTAGGGCGCCTGCACCATCACCGACCACAATCGGGACCAGTCTTCGAGCGACAGGGTCCGCAGGTTCAACCGCACCTTCTCCGCGGCGGAGTGGAGATCGGACTTGGCGACCAACGAACCCTGAGCCTCGATCACGGCGGTGACGAGCCCGGTGGTGAGCACCGGCTGGGCATGGAGGTGGCGGACCACGGCGCCAAGCATGAGCTGCGGCTCGAGCTTCGACTCGTCGCCATAGAAGACCAGCAGATAATGGAGCACCAGGGCCGCGCGCGGACGTTGCGCCAAGGCGCCGTCGGCGCCCCGCGTCGGCACGTCCGCATTGCGTTTGGCGGCGTCCTCGGAGACGCCGTAGAGATAGATGCTCACGGTCGGGACGGAGGGCGGCGCGGTCTTCGGGCGGTCGAAATTGGGATCCAGGTTGGCGACCACCCCGTCGAGCGCGTGCAGCACCTTCTGCCGGATCGCGGCGGAGACGGCGGCGATGGCGAAGTGATTGCTCATCGCCCGGCCCTGTCGCGCCGGGCCAGATAGTCGGCCAGGCTGGGCGGCGGCGGCGAATGGCGCGGCGCCGGCCGCGCGGCCGCCGGCGCTTCCGCCCGGATGTCGACTCGGCCGATCGTGATGTGGACCTCGGGAGCGGCCGCCGGCACGGCCGGCAACGCCGGCGCGGCATTCGCCCGCTGGATCGCCAGCGCGCCGATCGCCGGGCGCGCGATCAGGGGCGGCGCCGGTGCCGGCCGCGGCCCGTCCGGTTGGGGTGGGCCTCCCCGCGCGGTGGCGGCGAGTGGCGCGGCCGTGGCGACCGGGAGCGCCGCCACCGGCAATGC
>JBJMTY010000238.1:0-1836 GCA_045811445.1 Allosphingosinicella sp.
ACCAGCAGGCCGGCCGCCTTGTCGCGCTTGCCCGCCGGGAAGACCTCCTTGACCTCGGCGCGGCCGAGCACGGTCTCGATGATCTCCGGCCCGAGCTGGCCGCCCATCGCCTCGCGCACCCAGTCGGTGAGGTGGTAGATGACGTCGTAATAGCGGAACTCGACCCGGCTGCGCTCCGCCGTCTCGCGCGCCTTGGCGTTCGGGCGGACGTTGAAGCCGATGATCGGCGCGCCCGAGGCGGCGGCGAGGATCACGTCGCTCTCCGTGATCGCCCCGACGCCGGCGTGGAGGATCCGCGCCTTGATGTCTTCGGTCGAGATGCGATTGACCGCGCTGACGATCGCCTCGACCGAGCCCTGCACGTCGCCCTTGACGACGATCGGGAATTCCTTGGCCTGGCTGGCGCGCGAGGCGAACATGTTCTCGACGCTGACCGGCGCGGTGGTGGTGCGCTTGCGGTCGAGCACGCTCTGGCGGTAGGCGGCGACCTCGCGGGCGCGGGCCTCGTTCTCGACCACGGTCAAGGTGTCGCCGGCCGACGGCACGCCGGAGAGGCCGAGCACTTCCACGGGCACGGACGGGCCGGCTTCCTTAACCTGCTTGCCCTTGTCGTCGATCATCGCCCGGACCTTGCCCGGGACGGCGCCCACGACGAAGATGTCACCCACCTTCAAGGTGCCGCGCTGGACGAGCACGGTGGCGAGCGGGCCGCGGCCCTTGTCGAGCTTGGCCTCGACCACCGCGCCTTCGGCGGAGCGATCGGGATTGGCCCTGAGCTCGAGCAATTCCGCCTGGAGGGCGATCGCCTCGAGCAGCTTGTCGAGATTGGTCTTCTTGAGCGCCGAGACCTCGACGTCCTGGACCTCGCCGCCGAGATCCTCGACGACGATCTCGTGCTGCAGCAGCTCCTCGCGGACGCGCTGCGGACGGGCGCCGTCCTTGTCGATCTTGTTGATCGCGACGATCATCGGCACGCCGGCCGCCTTGGTGTGGTTGATCGCTTCGACGGTCTGCGGCTTGAGGCCATCGTCGGCCGCCACCACCAGCACGACGATGTCGGTGACGTTGGCGCCGCGGGCGCGCATCTCGGTGAACGCCTCGTGGCCAGGCGTGTCGAGGAAAGTGATCTTCGACTTGTCGGGGAGCGCGACCTGATAGGCGCCGATATGCTGGGTGATGCCGCCCGCTTCGCCGGAGACGACGTTGGCGCCGCGGATCGCGTCGAGCAGGCTGGTCTTGCCGTGGTCGACATGGCCCATGATGGTGACCACCGGCGAGCGCGGCCGGAGCGTCTCCGCCGCGTCGACGTCGGCCTCGGTCTGGATGTCGACGTCGGATTCCGAGACGCGCACCATGCGATGGCCGAATTCCTCGATCAGCAGCTCGGCCGTGTCCTGGTCGATCGTCTCGGTGATGGTGACAGGCGTCCCCATCTTGAACAACGCCTTGACGAGGTCGGCGCCGCGCTCGGCCATGCGGTTGGCCAGCTCGCCGACGGTGATCGCCTCGGGCACGACGACGTCGCGGACCTGCTTGGCGGCGGGGCCGGACTGCTGGTGATGGCGCCGCTCCTTCTCGCGGGCGCGGCGGAGCGCGGCGAGGCTGCGGGCGCGGCTGTCGTCCTCGTCGGACAAAGCGCGGGTGACGGTGAGCTTGCCGGCGTGGCGGCGATCGTCGCGGCCGCGGCCGGGGCGGGCCGGCTCGGGGCGCTTGGGCGCCGGGGCGTGGCCGTGCGGCTTGGGGCGGGCGTGGCCGGGGCGGCGCTCGTCCTCGTCGTCCGCGACGGGCACGGCCGCCTGCGGCTCCGGCTGGGCGGGCGCGGCGGCCTCGGCCGGC
>JBJMTY010000239.1:0-19843 GCA_045811445.1 Allosphingosinicella sp.
TCGGCAAACGACCCCTGACCAAGCTCGCGACGCATCCGCTCCTCCACACCGACTCTGGTAAGAGAATCACATTCCGCCACTTATGCAAAGGTCCCGCGGAGGCCGGAATCCATGAACACCGCGGCCGTCCAGCCTGAATAGGGCGGTGTTCGTGGATGCCGGATCAAGTCCGGCATGACGGGATATCCGCTGGCCGTGCGAACCCTCGCCCACCACGGCGCATGCGCGTTTCGGTTCGGGCTCCGCAGAGCGGGTCGGGCCCGCCACTGCGGGTCGCGCCGGGGCGTCGTTCGTGCTATGTTCAAGGCATGAGACGCGCCCGCCCAGACCGCGCACTGATCGATAAAACCGATCAATCCGGCGCCACTGATCGATTCAATTTTTTATTTCTCGGAACTTCGGAACTTCCGCGCCCTCAGGGCGGGGGTTACGCCGCGCCGCGGGTGCGGCTAGAGCCGGCGCCATGCGGGGTCTTGCGACAGACGAAGCCGCGGCGGTGGAGCGCTGCGCGGGCGCGCCGATGCTGGAGCAGGTCGAGGCGTGGGCGCGCGTCAACAGCGGCTCGCGCAACCTTGAAGGGCTGGCGCGGATGGCGGGGCTGCTCGCCGACGCCTTCGCCATCCTCCCCGGCCCCATCGAGCTGCTCGACCCCGCGCCGGTCGAGGCGATGGACGCGGACGGGTCGCTGCGGCCCGTCGTCCACGGCCGCAACCTCCGGCTGCGGGTGCGGCCCGAGGCGCCGGTCCAATTGCTCCTCACCGGCCACATGGACACGGTCTACGGCGCCGACCATGCGTTCCAGGCGCTCGATTGGCCCGAGCCCGGATTGCTGCGCGGGCCGGGGGTTGCCGACATGAAGAGCGGGCTCGCCATCATGCTCGCGGCGCTGGCGGCGATCGAGGCGTCGCCGGCGCGCGCGCGGCTCGGTTACGAGGTTGTGATCAACTCGGACGAGGAAGTCGGCTCGCCCGGCTCGGCGGCCCTGATCACCGAGGCCGCCCGCGGCAAAAGCGCGGCTTTCACCTACGAGCCTTCGGCGCTGCCCGACGGCACGCTCGCCGGCGCGCGGCCGGGCAGCGGCAACTTTTCGCTCCGCGTCGCCGGCCGCAGCGCCCATGCCGGCCGCAACCCCGAGGAGGGCCGCAACGCCCTGGTCGCGGCGGCGGACCTCGCGCTGCGGCTCGCCGGGGCGGCGCGCGCCGGCCTCTCGGTCAACCCGGCGCGGATCGACGGCGGCGGCCCCAACAACGTCGTGCCGGATCATGCCATCTTGCGCATCAACATGCGTCCCGCCCGGGCCGAGGACGAAGCCGAGGCCCGGCGCGCTCTCGCGGAATCGGTCGCCGCCGTCGAAGCGGCGCACGGCGTCCGCATAGACATGCACGGCGGATTCGGCCGCCCGCCCAAGCCGGTCGACGCCGGCGCGGCGAAATTGTTCGTTTTGGTCGAGGCGTGCGGCGCCGATCTCGGCCAGGCGATCGGGCGGCGCGACACGGGCGGCGTCTGCGACGGCAACAATATCGCCGCCTGCGGCGTGCCGGTGGTCGACACGATGGGCGCGCGCGGCGGCGCCATCCATTCGCCCGACGAATATCTGATCGTCGCCAGCCTCGCCGAGCGCGCCGCTTTGTCGGCGCTGGTGATGATGCGCCTCGCCGCGGGAGAAGCGCGATGAGCTTTCGCGTGCGGCCCGCCGGCAACGAGGATTTCCAGGCGATCTACGAGATGGCCAAGCTCACCGGCGGCGGCTTCACCAATTTGCCGCCCGATCGCGGCGCCCTCGTGGACAAGATCATCCGCTCGCAAAAGGCGTTCGAGGCGGAGGCCGCGGCGCCGTCCGACGACCTCTTCCTGTTCGTGCTCGAGAATGTCGACACCGGCCAGATCCGCGGCACCTGCCAGGTGTTCGGCATGGTCGGCACCGAGCATCCTTTCTATTCCTATCGGGTCGCGACCTTGACCCAGACCTCGCACGAGCTCGGCAAGACCTTCCGCAACGAGACGCTGAACCTCACCACCGACCTCGAAGGCTCGTCCGAGGTGGGGGGCCTGTTCCTCCACCCGGGCGAGCGGGCGGGCGGGCTCGGCCTGCTGCTGGCGCGCAGCCGCTACCTGTTCATCAAGCAGCATCGCGCGCGGTTCGGCCGCCGCGTCATCGCCGAGCTGCGCGGCGTCATCGACGAGAGCGGCGGCTCGCCTTTCTGGGACGCGATCGCCGGCCGCTTCTTCGGCATGAACTTCCAGGAAGCCGACGAATTCAACGCCGCCCACGGCACCCAGTTCATCGCCGACCTGATGCCCAAGACGCCGATCTACACCGCCATGCTGCCCGACAGCGCGCGCGCGATCATGGGCCTTCCCCACCCGTCGGGCCGGGCGGCGATGAAAATGCTGGAACGCGAAGGCTTTGGCTTCGATCGCTATATCGACGTCTTCGACGGCGGGCCGACCATGACGGTCGAGACCGACGCCATCCGCACCGTCCGCGACTCGCGCGCGCTCGAGGTGGAGGCGGTGGCCGACGCGGTCGAGGGCCAGCCGATGATCCTCGCCGCCGGCCATCGCGGCGGGTTCCGCGCCTGCTGCGGCCCCGTCTCGATATCCGAGGACGAGCAGGCGACGATCGAGGCCAAGACCGCCGCCATGCTCGAGGTCGAGCCCGGGGAGACCCTCCTCGTGATGGGCCGCTGATGTCGCTCGCCGAGATCAATTTCGACGGCATCATCGGCCCCAGCCACAATTATGCGGGCCTTAGCCTCGGCAACCTCGCCTCGGCGACCAACAAGGGCCTCGTCTCCCACCCGCGCGCCGCGGCGCTCCAGGGCGTGGCGAAGATGCGGCACAATGTCCGCCTCGGCCTCGCCCAGGGCCTGCTCCTCCCCCAGTCCCGCCCCGATCGCGCCTGGCTGAGCGCGCTCGGCACGAGCGTCGAGACCGTGTCCGCCTCGCTCCGCCCCGCGGCTTTCTCCGCCTCGGCGATGTGGGCCGCCAACGCCGCCACCGTCTCGCCCGCGCCCGACACGGCGGACGGCCGCTGCCACCTCACCGTCGCCAACCTTCGGACCATGGCCCACCGCAGCCACGAATGGCCGGCGACGCTCGCCCAGCTCCGCCTGGCCTTCGCCGACCAGCGCGCCTTCGCCGTCCACCCGCCGGTGCCGCCGACCTTCGGCGACGAGGGCGCGGCCAACCACATGCGGCTCTGCGCGAGCCATGGCGGGCCGGGCGTCGAATTGTTCGTCCACGGCGCGCGCGGCGGCGCCTTCCCCGTCCGCCAGCACGAGGAAGCGGGCCGCGCCGTCGCCCGCCTCCACGGCCTCGACCCGGCGCGCACCTTGTCGGTCTGCCAGTCCGAGGCGGCGATCGCCGCCGGCGCCTTCCACAACGACGTCGTGGCCGTCGCCAACGAGCATGTCCTCTTCGCCCACGAGCAGGCGTTCGAGGACCGCGACGCGGTCTATGCCGATCTCCGCCGCCTGCTGCCGGGGGTGGAGATCGTCGAAGTGCCGACGGCCGTCGTCAGCCTCGAGGAGGCGATCCGCTCCTACCTCTTCAACGCGCAACTGGTGACCTTGCCCGCCGGCGCCATGGCCCTCATCCTCCCCGAGGAAGCGCACGAGACGCCGAACGTCTGGGCCTGGCTCGAGGCCATGGTCGCCGGCAACGGCCCAATCCGAGAGCTATTCGTCGTCGACGTCCGCCAGTCGATGGCAAACGGCGGCGGCCCCGCCTGCCTTCGCCTCCGCGTCGTCGCGGACCCGGCGGCGATCGACCCCCGTTTCCTCGTCGACGAGGCCAGGCTCGACCGGATCGCCGCCACGATCGAGGCGCACTGGCCCGAAGCGATCGCGCCCGACGACCTGCTCGAGCCCGCGCTCTGGGCCGACATGGAGACGGCGCGCCGGGCCCTGCTCGACGCCCTCGATTTGCCGGAGTTGGCCTAATCCTTGGCGGGAGGCGTCGTATCGACCAGCAAATCGAGCTGGGACTGGCAGCCATGGGCCAGGAAGGCTTGGGCGAGGCCCGGCAGGTCCTGCGGCACCGGCGCCAGCGTCTTCAGCGTCAAATGCGAGACGTCGGCGCTGCCGGCGAAGGCGAGGTCGTAGGCGCCGCCGTCGGCGACCGGCAGGGCCGAGGGCCAGGGCGCGGTCGCCTTGCCCGCCGCCCAGGCGACAATGCGGGCGTCGCCGCCCCGCTTGAGCGACAGGCTGGCGGCTTCGTCCGCCTCCGGGCGCCACAACGTCACCGCCTTGGGGTCGGCGAGGCAGAAGGTGCCGCTCTGCGACACGTCGACGTCCCACAAGGTCGGGCTCTCGATCTCGCCGGTGCGCATCGCGCCGAAGCGGGCGCGCGGGTTGAACGCCGCCGCCGGCAGGCTGCGGCCGCCGCCGGCGAGGTTGAACGAGCCGGGGCCGCGCAGCACGCGGGTGCCGTTGGCGACCAGCACGGTCACCACGTCGCCCGCCTGCAGCGTCACCGGCGCGCCGTCGGGCAGGGTCTTGCCCGGCGCCAGCGCGCGGGCGGAGGGGCCGGTCGAACGCACGACGAGCGTCGCGGCGTCGGCGGCGCCCCCCAGCAAGGCGGCGGCGAGGATCAAGGCGGTGAGACGCATCGCAAGCTTCCTTCAGGGCAGGATGGTGGTGGCGACGTTGTAGCGCTTGACCTCGGCCGGCGTGAGGCAGCGGCGGGTCGAGCGGTCGTCGCCCGCCTCGGCGACCGCCTTCTGCTTGTACATGATTTCGGTGAGGAGCTTGCGCGACACGCCCATGCGAATCAGGAAGTCGTTGTCCTCGCTGGCGAGCAGGGCCGAATCCTGCTCGATCGCGGCGACGGTGCCGGCCGCCCTGTCGCCGCTCACCTGGCTGCGCAGGGCGTCGCGGTCGGAGACGTGGGTGAACATGTGGACGGCGAAGATTCCCCCTTCATCCACGGAGCGGGTCCAGCCGCCCATGAAGACGAAGTTGCACGCCGAGAAGCAGGCCCAGCTCTTCGGGATCCGGGTCGGGATCGCTGCGTCGCGGATCGCCTTGCCCATCCGGTTGCCGGCGCGCGCGTCGCCGCCGGGCGAGCGGACCCAGATCTCGTCGATCTTGGTCGGATCGTACTGGGCGAGCGCGGCTTGCAGGCGGTCGGGCGCGCCCTCGTCGATCAGGCCCTCGGCCTTGAGGATGCGGTGACCGCCCACCTCCTCGAGCGTGAAGCGCATCTGGCGGTAGGTCGACCAGTTGAGCGCCTTGGGGCAGGTCGGGTTGTCGGGGTCCATGACCGGCGCCTGCGCGAGGCCCGCCTGGCCGGCGAGCAACGCGCAGCAACCCAGAGCGAGGCGCCGGACGCGGCCCACTTTCAGGCGCGCTTCCAGCTGCCGCCCGCCTCGCGGCACATCTTCTTGGGCACCGTCGTCTCCTCGCCATCGACGATGACGACGTCGGTGACGGTCATGCACTGGGTGCCGTCGGCGAGTTGGTGCTGGCCGGTGACGCTCGACGATCCCGAGACGCCGGGCCGCGATTCGCTCTGCCAGGTCGACGTGCTGCCGACGCCGCCGCGTATCGCCTCGTTGGTGGCGTTCGCGGCCTGCTGCTGCTCCTTGCAGTCGAGCAGGGCGGAAATGGCTTCGGAGAGGATCTCCGAGGTGGGCAGCCCGACCCCGGCGACGCTGGTGCGGATGCCGGCGCGCGAGGCGAGCCCGCCCAGCATGCCGCCGAGCGCCGAGTTGCGGCGTTTCTTGCCTTCGTCCTGCTCGCATTTGTGGGTGGGCGTGGCCCGCGCCGCGGGCGCGGCGAGCGCCGCGCCGGCCGCGAGGAGCGTGGAGACCAACAAAACTCTACGCAACATCAGCGACTTCCCCCTTCTGCCGAGCGACACGAGGATTAAGCCGCGGCGCCGGAACGGTCAATCGAAAGGCGGGCGGCCAGCGCATCGATCTGGCGCTGCTGGCCGGCGAGCCGCTCCGCCACGTCGCGTTCGCGCGCCGCGCGGGTGGTGACGATCCACAAGGCCCGGGCCACCGCCGGCGCGATGTCCTTCAGCGCGCCGAGCTCGGCCGAGCTGATCGACGAGCGGTCCGGCCGCGGGCCGATGAGCAGGAAGCCGAGGCAGGAGCCGTCCTCGAGTCTCAGCGGCACGCGGATCGGGAAGAGCGCGTCCGTCCCCTCGAAATGGACTTCGCAGGCCGGATCGAGACCGGCCGCGGCGGCCCAGGCGAGCACCTCGCCGGCTTCGCACCCCCGCGCGCCGACCACGTCGCCGCCCACGAGCGCGGCGACTCGCACCGGCCGCACCCCGGCCTCGATACGGTTGAAGACCTCGTCGAGCAGCTCCGGCAGGGTGGCGACGTGGCGCAGGTCGCGCAGGCATTCGGGAAGGTCGTCACGCAGCTCGACCAAGCGGCGATGGAAGCGCCGCTCGGTCCAGGCTTGCACCCGCTCGTAGATCGGATTGAACAGGATGGTGGTGAGCGCGGCGGCGGCGACCGGCGCGGTGGAGCCGGCATTCTGGCCGAACTCGGCCTGGATGAGCTGCTTCGCCGCCTCGATCGCCGCCTCGAAGATGGTCGCGACGGCGAGCATGATGAGGGCGATCGACGCCGACCGGGTGATCACCGATTCGGCGTCGTAGAGCCGGTAGCGCAGCAAGGCGACGAGCAGGCCGAGCTGGAGCAAGAGGAAAGCCAGGCCGAACGAGAAGCCGGCGAATATCTCCAGCCCCAGCCGCCCAGCGAGGGTCGCGGCGGCGAGCTTGGCCATGTCGGCGAGCAAAGAGGCGGCGAGGAACAAGGCATAGCCCGAAAAGCCGAGCAGCGCCCATTTGAGCTGCTGGCGCTCGTCCCCCTGCGGCGTGTGCCTGAGGCGCCAGACCAACGTCAGCACGCTCAGCGCCATGTAGGCCATGAACACGCCCCGATAGGTGTCGCCGGCGAGGAAGAACAGGATCGGCAGGGTCGCGATCACGGCCAGCACCGGCCGCGGCGACGGGCGGCCGTGCGGGAACAGCATGATGCCGCTCAACAGGCAGACGTTGCCGAGATCGTAGGCCGCGCGGTGCAGCCAGGGCGGCACGCCGACGACGAGCTCGAGGAAGGTCGCAGACGGCTGCTCGGCGCCCATGGTGAGGAGGATGGCGAGCGAGACGACCGAGCTCACCACGTCGCGCTCCTTGCGGCGGTGGAGCACCCAGGCCGAGGCGAGCAGGAAGGGGTAGGTGAGGATCTGCAGGAGGTCGGCGAAGCTCAGCACCCAATGGGGAATGCCGAGCGCGAGCGCGCCGCGTTCGATATGCTGCTCGCCGGTGGTGATCCTGACCTCGCGCAGCCTGCCGTCGGGCGAGCGCAAAGTGAGCGCGACCTCGCGGCTCTCGGTGCCGTAGAGCAGGTCGCCGAACAAGGCCGCGTCGGCGTCGCTGACCCTGGCCTTCGCGGCGGCGGGGGTGCCGGGCATCGGCACGACGGCGGAGACGGGAATCGAATCCACCGCGACGATGTCGTCTCCCGGCCGGATGCCGAGCCGTTCCGCGTCCGGCCCGACCGGAAAGCGGATGCGGGTCAGATCGGCGTCGGCGGCCGCGAAGCCGGCATGGCTGCCCGCGACCAGGGCGCTGTTCTGGTTGGCGTTGGCGAGCCGGTGCCAGGCCCCCGCAATCGGGCCGGCGAGCGCCAGCAGAAAAGCGGCGAACCAGACGATGCGGAACAGGTTGAGCGGACCGCGCGAGAAATCCGGAAGCCGCTCGGGCAGGCCGATGCCGGACCTCGCCCCTTCCACGCTCGCGATGCTTCCCGCCATCCGCGCCCCCGGCCGCTAATCGCGGAATGGTAGCATGGTCAGCCTTGCTCGCTCCAGAAGATGTCGATGGGCACCTCCAGCGACGCGAGCACGCGGCCGATCGGCGCCGAGCTCAACGGCCCTTCCTTGATCGCCTGCTCGAGCAAGGCCTTCTTCTCCGCGCCGGCCAGCACGATCATCACCGCCCGCGCCGAGCCCAGAGCGGCGGCGGTGAGGGTGATCCGGTCGGCCGCCGCATCCTCGGGCATCGGATCGGGCCGCAGCGCGATCGCGCGGCGCTCGCGCGGCCCGGCGACGGCGCGGTCGAAATCGGGTCCGGGGAAGATGCCGGCGGTGTGGCCGTCCCCGCCGACGGTGAGCAGCGCCAGGTCGAGCGGCCAGGCGAGCAGCGACAGCCGCGCGTCGGCGAGCCGCCCCGCTTCCTGACGGTCGGCGAGCGCCGCCTCGTCGATCAGGCTGACGATCTCGGCCCCCTTCGCGCCGAACCAGCCGTCGAGCGCCCGGTAGCGGCTCAGCGGGTCGGACAGGCCGACCAGCCGGTCGTCGGTGGGCACGACGGTGACCTTGGACCAGTCGAACCCCTTGGCGCGGGCGAGCGCGGCATAGACCGGCTCCGCGTCGGTATTGCCGGACAAGGCAAGGCGGGCGCCGCCATGCGCCTCGAGCGCGCTCTCGACGATGAAGCCGATATCGCCGGCGGCCTGCTCGGCCAGCTCCTTCGAAGAGCCGAATTCCCACCACTCGATCTCGTCCATTCGTCCCTCGTCGCGCGTTTCGGAATCGGCCCGCCGCGAGGCGGGTTCCGCTCGGGCCGCCTTTAGGGAGACATTCCATGCCTGCCAAATCGAAAGCGCGGCAAAAAGCCGCCGGCGCCGCCCTTTCCTCCAAGCGCGGCGACAAGCCCAAGAGCGAATTGAAGGGCGCGTCCAAGTCGATGGCGGAATCGATGAGCGAGACGGAGCTCGAGAAGATGGCCTCGGCCAAGCGCAAAGGTAAGCCCGAGCACGTCGGGAGCTAGATCCGCGATCCATATGCAGACCGCCGCCCTTGTGAGGCACTGATCTGGTGGATATCGTTACGGCCGTTGCTCGGACTTCGGGGATTTTTGTGCCATGCGTCGCCGTTTGATTCTGATCGCTTTGTCCCTGGCAACGACGGCGTGCGGCGGCGGCGGCGGAGGGGGTGGTGCCACAGGCCCCGGCAGTTCGCAGAACCTGCCCCCGGTCTTTACCTCCGGGACATCCGCGACGGTCCCCGAAAACAGCGCGGGGCCGGTTTACCAGGCGGCGGCATCGGATCCCGAGGGCCGGCCGCTGACCTTCACCATCTCGGGCGGCCCGGATGCGGCCCGGTTCACGATCAGCACCGGCGGAGCGGTGAGCTTCATCGCTCCTCCGGACTTCGAGCGGCCGGCCGACGCCGACGCGAACAACAGCTATTTGGTCACCATCACCGTCAGCGACGGCGTGAACAGCGTCGCCCAGAACGTGACGATCATCGTGACCGATGTGGCAGGCGACAATATTCAGGTGAGGGCCTTGTCGCGTGTGGGCGTCAACCCGGTCCAGCTTGCGACCCTTCCGGGCGATCGCCGTCTCGCCGTGGTGAGCGACACGGACGTCTGGCTGGTCGATTCCGCCACCGGTGCGAACCAGATATTGATGCCTACCCGCGTACCTGCCGACAGAACAGTTGGATGCGACCTTCAGATCCGGTCGGTCGCCTTCTCGCCCAATTTCGCGGCCGACAGAATTTTTTACGCGCTCGGCTTTTGCGAGCGCCGCTATCTCGACATCAGACGCTTTCGCTTCCCGAACGGCGGCGGCGCGGTGGTGGGCGTCGGAGAACGGATACTCAAGGCCGATGTGGACCCCTTTGCCGCCGCCGAGCCCGAGGCACGCGGGGCCGAGATACGGTTCGCGCCCGACGGGCTCCTCTATGCGGCGGTCGGCGATAATTCGGACGATTTCGGCAGGACGCCCGGGCCTGGCACCAACGGCTGGGCGCGGGATCTCTCGAGGCTGGCGGGCAAGGTGCTTCGCATCGACGTCAACGGAGACGACTTCCCGGCGGATCCGGATCGCAATTACCGCATCCCGGCGGGCAACCCCTTCATAGCCGGCGGCGGCGCACCCGAGATATTCTCGTTCGGATTCCACATTCCGCAGGGGCTGGAGTTCAACGGCTCGGATGTGCTTCTGGCCGACCGCGGCTATTACCATCCCATCGACGCGCCCAACCCGGTGCACGAGATCGACCTGGTTCGCCTGGCGGATGCGGGCGGCGATTACGGCTTCTGGAACTGCCAGGGAGATCGCAATTTCTCCGGCTCGGGCCCCTGCACCTTCCCGACGATCCTGCCCGTGGTTCAGGCCGGCGACCCCGCCCTCGACGTTTTTCGGCGATGGCTGATCGGCGGCATCGTCTACGAGGGGCCGATACTGGACCTTCGCGGCCAATATCTCTTCGCGCTTGGGGCTCCCGACGGCGTCAAGCCGCCGAGCTTCTGGTCGGTGCCTGTGACGCAGCTGCAGCAGGGCGCGAACCTCAAGCTCACCAGCCTGCGAGACCGCACCGCGGACCTCAAGCCGGTCGGCGGCGTGCTCAACGCCGTGATGGCCCTCGGCGAGGATCTTCAAGGCAACGCCTACATCCTGGATCAGGACGGGGACATCTTCGTCATAGCCCCCGCGCCCTAGGATCGTTTCAGGCGGACTCGGCCTGACCCCTAGATCCTGGCCTCGGACGGGAAGCGAGAGGGCGGCCTCAGTTATACCGAAACACGTACAGCTTCGAGGGGGCACCGAGGCTCGTCATGTACAGGTTGCGATCCGAGTCGATCCCAAAGCTCGTGACGGTACCAGGAGGGGAGTCGGCGAGCTTGGTCCCTTCTGCGGCTTCCCGCTGTGTCCCCTGTACGAGCTGCGCCGCGGGGAAGCTGAATATGCCTGCTGCCGTACGGCCCAACGCAAAGAAGATATACTGGCCCGCGAGCTGCGGTGAGGGACCCTTATACACGAACCCGCCCACGGAAGCGGAAGAGCCTCCAATCAAGAAGGCGTTGACGTAAATGATCGGCCCCTGCCCTATTCCCGCGTTGTAGCCGCGGCCGGCATCCTGCGGCCGGATCAGATTGATCTTCGCAGGTGTGGGGGTGCCTTCCTGCCCGTCGCCGAGATACAGATTGTCGCCGTCGAAGCTTCCGCCGTGGGGATGGACGATGCTGTAGACATAGACTTCGGGCGCGCCGCCGCCGCCGACGAACGGATTGTCCGCGGGAATCCCGTAATTGCGTGTGGCATCGCCCGGAAAGTCGTCGCGGGAAGGATCGATGCGCAGCACCTTGGCGACCCGCGTCGACAGGTCGGTGCGATTTGCGCGCACATCCCCGTCCCCGATCGCGACGTAGAGGAGGTTGTTCGGGCCGAAGCCGATCCATCCTCCCAGGTTGGCGCGGGGCACCGCCATCGACAGCAAAGTGACCGCGCTCGCCGGATCGGCCTGCGTGGCGTTCAGGCGGCCATAGCGGATCACCCGAAGGGTGCGGTCGTCGAGGTCCATGACGTAGAGGAATCCGGAGGTCGCGTAGTCCGGAGCCGCGACAATCGAGATCATCCCCGTACCCGTGCCGCTGTGACTGTTCGGCACGGTGAGGTACAGGCTGCCCGTGTCCTGGGTGGACGGGTCGACCAGGAATATCTGTCCGTCCTCCTGGGCGACGAACACCCTCTTTTGCCCCGGAACCTCCGTCACCTGCACGGCCGTTCCATACAAGCCGCCCACCTGGGTGATGGCGGTCAGGTCGAGCACGTTCGTGACCGTAACGGCGAGCGGCTTCTGCGCCTCCAGCGCTCCGTCCGAGACATTTACCTGGAGATCGTAGACATTGTCGTGGTTCGCATCCGCCGGCTTCTCGAAATCGGGCGCGGCCAGGAACCGGATCTTTCCGGCCGCGGAGATGGCGAAGAGCGCGGCATCGGTTCCCGACAGGGAATAGCGCAGCGCATCGCCGTCGGGATCGGAGGCGGAGACCTGGAAGAAATCGTCGGCGGTGTTTTCCGGAACCGAGACCGCGGTCGCGCTCGTGATGATGGGCGAGCGATTGCCCACCGGGGGGGGCGACGGCGGGGGCGTGACCGTTCCGCCGGAACCGCCGCCGCCGCATCCCGCCACCAGGACGAGCAGGCACACCCAAATCGGCCGGCGGATAAACGATACCATAGCCAAGCCCCAGCAGTCGGTTGAGGCGCTACGCTAAGGTAGGGCGCTAACGCCCACAAGCGGCAAAACGGGTTCCGCGGGCCGCGGTGCCGCGACTATCTGTCGTTGAAGAAATGGCGCGCCCGGAAGGATTCGAACCTCCGGCCCCCAGATTCGTAGTCTGGTGCTCTATCCAGCTGAGCTACGGGCGCGCGGGAGACCGGGCACATAGGGGCTGGGAAAGCGGCGCGCAACCCCGTTGCGGGCGCCGCCCCGCTTGCATAGACGGGGCGCGATGGCGCGCTTTCCCCTTCCCCCGCTCGCCGGTATCGCGGCCCTCTTCGCGGCGAGCTGCGCGGACGACGGGACCTTTCCGTCGCTCGCCCAGCGGCCGGCGGAAAAGGCCTATGCCGAGGAGCGCGACGCCCCCGAACCCGCGCCGCCGGCAATTCCCGAAGACCCGGCCCTGGCCGGCCGCGTCGCGGCGGCGGTAGCCGAGGGAGAAGCGGGCCGCGCCGCCTTCGACGCCGCCTACGAAACGGCCGCGGGCGTGGCCGCACGGGCCGGCGCCAGAGGTTCGGACGGCTGGATCCAGGCCCAGCAGGCGCTCTCGCGCGCCGTCGCGGCGCAGGCGCAGACGACGAAGGCGCTCGCCGACCTCGACCAGCTCGCCGCGTCGCGGGCCGCCGCCGCGCCGATGAGCGAGGCCGACCTCGCCCGGCTCAAGCAAGGAACCGCCAGAGTCCAGACGATCGCCGACGCGCAGGCGGAGCGGGTCGCCCGGCTCGCCGCCCGGCTCAGCGGGCGCTGACCGCGTCGCGGTGGCGCCGCGCCAACTCGACATAATGGAACACGCCGGCGAGGTTCATCGCCTGCTCCTCCTGCGACAAGTCGCGCAGATATTTGGCCGGCCGCCCGGCCCAGAGCTGGCCGGCGGGGATACGCTTGCCGGGCGTCAGCATCGCGCCCGCCGCCAGCATGCCGCCGCTCTCGATCTCGCAGCCGTCCATGACGATCGCGCCGAGGCCGACGAAGCTGCGGTCGTGGAGGCGGCAGCCGTGCACCATCGCCATGTGGCCGATCAGCACTTCGTCGCCGATCAGGGTCGGATTGCCCGCCTCGTGCCCGGGCCGCGGCGAATCGACGTGGATGACGCTGCCATCCTGGATGTTGGTGCGGGCGCCGATGCGGATGCGGTTGACGTCGCCCCTCAGCACGCAATTGTACCAGACGCTTGCCTCCGGCCCCAGCTCGACGTCGCCGATCAGCACCGCGCCGGGGGCGACGAAGCTCGCCGGATCGAGCCGCGGCGCGCGGCCGGCAAAGGGGATCAGGGTCGGTCCAGCCACTGCTCGGCCTCCATCTCGTAGACGATCGTCGGGTTGAGCGCGTCGTCGAAGCGCGGGTCCCGGTAATCGAGATCCTCGCGCCGGCGCATACCCAGCCGCAGCATCAGCCTCTGGCTCGCCGCGTTGCCCGGAACGGTGATCGCGACAACCCTGGGCGCCGTGAGCCGCTCGAAAGCGAAGTCAAGGCAGGCGCTCGCCGCTTCCTTCGCATAGCCCTGCCCCCACGCCTCCTCGCGCAGCCGCCAGCCGATCTCGTGCAGGCCGGCGATCGACTCGCCGCCCGGCGCGTCGGCGATCTTTAGGCCGCAAAAGCCGAGCAATTCGCCGTCCGCCTTGCGCTCCACCGCCCAGAAGGTGAAGCCGCGCGTCTGCTGCCAGGCCATCACCCGCTCGCGCCAGCGCGCCTTCAGCGCGTCCGGATCCTGGACGCCGCCGAGCCAGCGCATGACCACGGGCGTGTTGGTGTGGCGGACGAACGGGTCGAGATCCGCCTCGCGCCAGTCACGGATCAGCAGGCGCGCGGTCTCGATCACCGCCCCCCTCCCCGCGGCAGCCAGCTGCGCCAGGGCTCGAGCAAGGGGAGGATGCTGGCATGGTCGTCGGTCCAGCCCGCAAAGCCGGGCTTGGCGACGAGCGGACGCCACGGCGCCGCGTCGGGCCCGCCGGCCTGGCGCAGCCGGTCGAGGGCGGCCGGGTCCCTGGCCATCGCCACCCAGACCGACATGCTGACGTTGCGCTGCATTTCCGCCATGTCGGGCAGGAACTCGCAGACCATGCCCGACCAGCCGTCCGCCTTGGCCGCGGCGAGCACCGGCTCGAGGTCGAGGAAGCGGTTGGAGATGTGCATGAGGAGGAGCCCGTCGGGCGCCAGCGCGCGCGCATAGACCTGGAGCGCCTCGCGGGTGAGGAGGTGCATCGGCACCGCGTCGGAGGAGAAAGCGTCGACGGCGAGCTCGTCGAGCGAGGCTGCGGGTACACGAGACAGGCTGATCCGCGCGTCGCCGAGCGCGATCTTGGCCCCGGGGGCGCAGGCGGGCAGGAAGCCGAACCGGTGCCGCGCGATCTCGACCATCGCCGGGTCGATCTCGAAGATCGTCCAGCGCTCGCCCGGAAAGGCGTAGCAGGAGAGCGTCCCCGCGCCGAGCCCGACCACGCCGATGCGCGCCGCCGGCCCGTAGAGCACCGGCGCCGCCGACAGCGCCTGGCCCACGCCCGAGCGGCGGCCGTAATAGGAAGTCGGCTCGGTGGCCTGCCCCTCGATCAGGCTCTCGACGCCGTGCAAGGTGGTGCCGTGGGTCAGGATGCGCCGGGGCGGATCGTCGCGCACGTTGATCGTGTAGATGCCGAAATAGGAGCGGGTGCGCAGGCCCAGCTCGCTCTGCCTCAGCTTGATCCAGCCGCCATAGCTCAGCATCAGCGCCGCCAGCCCCGCGGCGAGCAGCCACCGCCGGCCGACGAAATGCAGCACGATCAGCGAGACGATCACGCCGATCATCGCCGCCCAGCCGTCGTCGATCCAGGCGAGCGGCCGATAGTCGGCGGCGTAGGAGAGGAGGAAGGCCAGCGCGAGCAGGGCCCAGAAGCTCCAGCGCGGTATGTCCCGCGTCCAGGGGACGAACGGACGCTGCGGCACCAGAGCGGCGGCGGCGATCAGCAGCAGGGGATGCTCGTAGGCCCAGTCGAAGACGAACGGCGCGACGACGGCGCAGAACAGTCCGCCGAGCGCCCCGCCCGCCGCCATGGCGAGGTAGAAGCCGGTCAGCCGGTCGGCGGCGGGCCTCAGGCGATAGAGCTCGGCGTGGAGCGCGACGGCGGTCACGAACAGCAAAGCGAGGCCGATCGTGGCGTTGAACAGGGGGGAGGCCGAGCCTTCGCTGAGCGCGAAGCCGCCGGCGATGAGCAAGACGAGCGGCGCGATCGCGGTGAACAAAGCCCGCGCCTTCCCGCCCGCCGCGAAGGCCAGGACGAAGCTCAGCAGATAGAGGCCGAGCGGCACCACCCACAGCAAAGGCACGGCGACGATGTCGGTGGTGAGGTGGGTCGTCGTCGACAGCATCAGCCCGGAGGGCACGCCGGCGAGCGCGACCCAGTGGAGGATGCGGCGGAGCGGCGGCGCCGGCGACACCCGCTCGGGCCTGGCCTCGACGGCGTGGGCCGGGATGGTCAGCGCGCAGGCGGCGACGAGCAGGACGAGCAGAGCGTAGAGCCACGACCAGAGCAGGCTCTGCTGCCGCAGCGTCAGCCAGGGCTCGACGATCAGCGGATAGGAAAGCAGGCCCGCGAAGCTGCCGAGGTTCGAGGCGGCGTAGAGCGCATAGGGCTCGCCCCGCGCGCTCTCCAGCGCGTACCAGCGCTGCATCAGCGGCGCCTGGGCCGCGACGATGAGGAAGAGCGGCCCCATCGAGCTCAGCAGGAACCAGGGCGCCCACAGCGCCGGCGAGGCCCCGGCCGGCAGGATCGCGCCGGTCACGCCGATCGGCAGCCACAGGGCCGCCACCGCGAAGGCAAGGATGTGCGCGCCCGCCTGCAGCCTTGGCGTCAGCCGCGACAGGAAATGGGCGTAGGCATAGCCGCCGAGCAGCAGCGCCTGGAACACCAGCATCGCGCTGTTCCACACCGCCGGCGCGCCGCCGAGCCGCGGCAGGGCCATTCGCGCCACCATCGGCTGGACGAGGAAGAGCAGGAACGAGCCGGCGAGGATCGTCGCGAGGAACAGCGGCCGGGCGTAGCGCTCGTCGAGCCGCCCGCGAAAGCCCGCTTGCCCGGCGCCGCTCATTCCCCCTCCACGAAGGCGGCCGCCCGCTCGATCGCGGCGAGCGTCTCGTCGACATGCTCGACATGGGTGCGGAAGGAGAGGATCGCGCAGCGCAGCCAATCCTCGCCGTCGAGCCTGGTGCCGCTCAGGAACACGCGGCCTTCTTCCTGGATGCGCCTCAGAAGCCTGGCATTGAAGTGGTTGATATCGCCGCTTTTCGGCTTGTAGCGGAACGCCACGATCGAAAGGTCGGGCGGCGGCCCGATTTCCCAGCCTTGCTTCTCCGCGAGGCGGGCGTGGAAGTAGCGGGCGAGCAGGATCTTCTCCGATTGCGCGGCGCGGAAGGCGGCGACGCCGGCGAGGCGCAGCGGCAGCCACAGGCGCAGCGCGCGGAAATGGCGGGTGAGCTCGGGCGAAAGGTCTCCGGGCGACGGCCCGACCTCGCTCTCCCCCAGCGGCCGGATATAGTCGGCGCTGGCGCTGAACGCGTCGAGCAGCTTCTGGCCGTCGCGCGCCACCGCCGCGCCCGTCCCGTAGGGCAGGAACAGGGTCTTGTGCGGGTCGAGCGCGGCGGTGT
The DNA here is from genome assembly GCA_045811445.1 of Allosphingosinicella sp. Lineage (GTDB taxonomy): Bacteria > Pseudomonadota > Alphaproteobacteria > Sphingomonadales > Sphingomonadaceae > Allosphingosinicella. The sequence continues at coordinate 16,660 of JBJMTY010000239.1, forward strand.
CGGCCCGCTCGAGCCCGGCCAGCGCCTCCCGCCCCTCCGGGCAGAGCCGGAACAGCCCGCCATAGGCACCGTCGACGTGGAACCAGGCGCCGTGCGTTTCGCACAGGTCGGCGATGGCGGCGAGCGGGTCGACCGCGCCGGTATCGACCGTCCCGGCCGAGGCGATCACCAGCCAGGGCCGGATGCCCTCTGCGCGGTCGCGCTCCAGCGCCTCGGCCAGCGCGTCGGCGCGCATGCGGTGCCGCGCGTCGGTCGGGACCAGGCGGCGCGGCGCCCTGGCCCGCCCGGCGATGCGCAGCGCCTTGTCGATGCAATGGTGGGCGGTGCGGCTCATATAGACCGCGCCGCCGCCCGCTTCGTCCCGCGCCTCGCGGGCGGCGACGATCGCGGTCAAGTTGGCGAGGCTGCCGCCCGAGGTCAAAGTCCCCGCCGCGCCCGGCGGGAAGCCGATGGCGCCGGCGAGCCAGGCGCAGGTCGCATTCTCCATCCTGACCGCGCCGGGCGCGGCCGAGGCGAAGCCGGCATATTTGTTCGACGCAGCGGCGAGGAAGTCCCCGACCGCCGAATAGAACAGCCCGCCGCCCGGCACGTAGCCGGTGAAGAAGCCCGAGGCGGTGGTGATGCCCGGCCGGTCGACCGCGCGGCCGAGCCATTCGAGCGTGGCCGCGACGTCGCCGCCTTGCTCCCCGAACTCGTCCGGCGGCCCCGCGAACGCCTCGGCCCAGGGCCGGTTGGCGGGCCCGTCGATGAGCTCGGCGAGGAAGCCCTGCGCGTGGGCCAGGGCGGCTTCCATCGTCGCCGCCCGAGCGTCCGCGTCCGGCTCGAGCGGCGCGGCGGCCGCGCGCAGGCGCTCCAGCTCCGCCCGCTCCGGCGCGCTCATCCCCCGAGCAGCTTCGCCGCCAGCGGCGCGTGATAGGTGAGCACGCCCGAGCAGCCGGCCCGCTTGAACGCGGTCAGCGTCTCCAGCACCAGAGCGTCGCGATCCCCCGCCCCGGCCGCCGCCGCGGCTTCGATCATCGCATATTCGCCCGACACCTGATAAGCGAAAACAGGGACTTCGAACCGCTCCTTCACGCGGCGGATGATGTCGAGATAGGGCAGGCCCGGCTTCACCATCACCGTGTCGGCGCCTTCCGCCAAATCGAGCGCCACTTCGCGCAGCGCTTCCTCGGCATTGGCATAGTCCATCTGGTAGCTCTTCTTGTCGCCCTTGAGCAGGCCGCGCGAACCGACCGCGTCGCGGAACGGGCCGTAGAAGGCCGAGGCATATTTGGCGGCATAGGCCATGATCTGGACGTTGCAATGGCCGCTTTTCTCGAGCGCCTGGCGGATCGCCCCGACCCGGCCGTCCATCATGTCGGAGGGCGCGACGATGTCCGCCCCCGCCTCGGCCTGGACCAAAGCCTGCTCGACCAGGAGCGCGGACGTGACGTCGTTGAGCACATAGCCCGCCTCGTCGACGAGGCCGTCATGGCCGTGCGCGGTATAGGGGTCGAGCGCCACGTCGGTGAGCACGCCCACCTCCGGCGCCGCCGCCTTGGCGGCGCGGACGGCGCGGCAGATGAGGTTGTCGGCGTTGAGCGCCTCGGCCGCGTCATCGGTGCGCAGCGCCCGCGGCGTGTTGGGGAAAAGCGCGATGCACGGGATGCCGAGCGCCCTCGCCTCCCGCGCCCGCTCGGCGATGCGGTCGACCGACCAGCGCGACACGCCGGGCAGGCTGGCGATCGGCTCCTCGACGCTTTGCCCTTCGGCGATGAACAGGGGCCAGATCAGGTCGGCGGGGGTCAGCACCGTCTCGGCGACGAGCGCCCGGCTCCAGGCGGCGGCGCGGGTGCGGCGGAGGCGCGTGGCGGGGAAGCTTTGCGGCGTCATCGCCTCGGCTAGTAGCGCCCGCGCGCGGCACTGCAAAGCCGCTCCCGCCTCCCGCCCCCCGCCTCCCGTCGCGTCGCCCGCGCCCGCGATTGCGAAGAGGCCGCGAAAGTGCCACTATTCCGGCCGCGAAACGGGTTCGGAGAAGTCGAGGCAAGCAAGTCGCTCTATCAGGGGGGGAAAAGCGATGAAGGGATACCAGAGTCTCATCTTGGCCGCCGCGATGCTGGCGACGGGGCCGGCGAAGGCGGCTCCGCCCAATCCGGTCCTCTACCTCACCAGCCTCGAATATTATTCGGCGGGCGGCAAGAATTGGGTCCGCCACAAATATGACGTCTTGAACAAGGACCAATATCCCGACGCGATGTTCGCGCAGGCGCCGGCGCTGCCGGCCTGCGGCAACAATACCAAGGCCTCGCGCTCCTGGGTCGATGTCTACGATTCGCGCGGCAAGCGCCTCTACGGCTTCTGCGCGCTCGGCAAGGCGAGCGACCTCGGCCAGATCTGGTTCGCGAGCGAGGATGGCACGATCCCGCCGAGCTACGTCTATATCGAGATCACCGACCGCCAGACCAACACCAAGTACAAGTCCAACCTCGCCGACACCACGCTGTAACCCCCAATCCTCCCTGCCGCGAAGCGGTGGGGAGGGGGACCGGCGAAGCCGGTGGAGGGGCTGCGGCGGCGCGCGGGCACGCCCCCCTGGGAGTGTCCCCCTCGCCCGCCCTACCCCGCCGGGTTGAGCCGGCCGCCGGGCTCGGCGTCGGCGAGGGCTTCCTCGACGCATTCGCTGTCGTCGCGCGGCGCGGACGGACGGCCGCCGAGATCCATGCGGCTCTTGCGCCACCCGCCATGCAGGTAGAACGCCACCGCCAGCGCCATGTTCGAGAAGGAGCTGACCGGGAAGCTGATCCACAAGGCGTCCGCCTTCAGCCACGGATAGGCGCCGAGCGCGAAGCCGAGCCGCACCGGCACCAGCCCGACGAACAGGATGGCGAGCGGCCCGATCACCGAGCCGTTGGCCCGCACCGTCCCGAACAAGACGAGCGTGACGCCGAACATCAGGAAGCTCCAGGTGGCGAGGATCTGGATGTGCCGCGCGATGGGCAGCGCCGGGCTGCTCCCGCCGAGGAACAGGCCGAGCGCGGGCCGGTCGGCGACGGCGAGCAAAACGACCAGCCCGGCGGTGATCGCCAGCGCGAACATGATGCCCGAGCGCGTGATCGCGCTCACCCGGTCCCAGCGGCCGGCGCCGATATTCTGCGCCACCATCGCGCTCACCGCCGCGCCCAGCGCCATCGCCGGCATCTGCAGA
>JBJMTY010000240.1:0-2907 GCA_045811445.1 Allosphingosinicella sp.
GGGACGCGGAAATCGGTCGCCTTGTACTGGTCGCCGAAGGCGTGGCGGCCGACGACGATCGGGTCGGTCCAGCCGGGGATCAGCCGCGGCACGTTCCTGATCACGATCGGCTCGCGGAAGACGACGCCGCCCAAAATGTTGCGGATCGTGCCGTTGGGCGACTTCCACATCTTCTTGAGCCCGAATTCCTCGACCCGCGCCTCGTCGGGCGTGATGGTGGCGCACTTGACGCCGACGCCGTGCCGCCGGATCGCCTCGGCCGCCTCGACCGTCACCTTGTCGTCGGTGGCGTCGCGATGCTCCATGCCAAGGTCGAAATAGAGGAGGTCGACGTCGAGATAGGGGAGGATCAGCCGCTCGCGGATCCATTGCCAGATGATGCGGGTCATCTCGTCCCCGTCCAGCTCGACGACGGGGTTCTTCACCTTGATCTTGGCCATGCGGCGCGCGCTTTCCTGCTGGTTGTCTGAGGTCGGGCGGGCTCTAGAAGCTGGCGGGCGCGCGATCAACCGGCGGCTTGTTCACGTTGTCAGCGCCTGCCCCGGCGGGTAAGGGCTTGGCCCATGACATCATTGGAAAAGCCGGACCTCGTCACCACCAACGTCCGCTACCGCATGCCTTCGGTCCATCCGGAAGGCCGCAAGTTCGTCGTGATCGCCGGCGCGATCGCGCTCTTCTTCTGGTTCGGCGTGGGGTGGAGCTGGCTCGGCTGGATCCTGGCCGGAATCACCTTGTGGGTGGCCGCCTTCTTCCGCGATCCGATCCGCACGACGCCGAAGGGGGAGGGGCTGGTCATCGCCCCCGCCGACGGCATGGTGACGATGATCGCGGCGGTGCCGCCGCCGCCCGAGCTGGCCGGCGAGGACGGGCTCGGCAGCGAGCCGATGACGCGGGTCTCGATCTTCATGTCGGTGTTCGACGTCCACATCAACCGCGCGCCGATCTCGGGCGAGGTGAGGAAAGTGGCCTATATCGCGGGCAAGTTCCTCAACGCCGACCTCGACAAGGCCAGCGAGGACAATGAGCGGCAGCATTTCCTGGTCGAAGCGCCCGACGGGACGCGGATCGGCTTCACCCAGATCGCCGGGCTCGTCGCGCGGCGGATCGTGCCCTGGGTCAAGGCGGGCGACCATGTCGCGGCGGGCCAACGCGTCGGCCTGATCCGCTTCGGCAGCCGGGTCGACGTCTTCCTGCCCGCCGGCACCGCGTCGCGGGTGCTGCTCGGCCAGCGCACGATCGCCGGCGAGACGGTGGTCGCGAAGATCGGCGACGCCGCAACGCTGGAGGGCGTCGCCCAGTGAAGGGAAACGGGCGGGAGGGCCGCGGCATCCCGCTCCGCGCCGTGGTGCCCAACGCCGTCACCGCGCTGGCGCTCTGCTCGGGGCTCAGCGCGATCCGCTTCGCCATCGCCGGGCAATGGGACAATGCCGCCGCCTTCATCCTGATCGCCGCCGTGCTCGACGGCATGGACGGGCGGATCGCGCGGATGCTGAACGGGGCGAGCCGGTTCGGCGCCGAGCTCGATTCGCTGTCCGACGTCATCGCCTTCGGCGTCTCGCCGGCGATCATCCTCTATCTGTGGAGCCTGCAGCATTGGCCGCGCTTCGGCTGGCTGTTCGCGCTCGCTTATGCGGTCTGCATGGCGCTGCGCCTCGCCCGCTTCAACGCCCGCATCGACGCCGAGGACCAGCCGCACAAGTCGGCGGGCTTCCTCACCGGCGTGCCGGCGCCGGCCGGGGCGGGGATGCTGCTGCTGCCGCTCTACCTCTGGCTGGCGAGCGACAAGGCCTGGGCCTGGGCGCAGGATTGGCGGCTGGTGGCGCCCTGGGCGGCGGCGGTCGCCTTCCTCGCCATATCGAGCCTCGCGACCTATTCCTGGACCTCGTTCCGCCTCCGCCGCCACGTGCGGCTGGAAGCGATCGTCGTCATCGCCTTGGTCGGGGGCGCCCTGTTCACGGCGCCGTGGGAGACTTTGAGCGCGGCGGTCGTCCTCTACGTCGCGACCTTGCCGTTCAGCGTCGCGAGCTACGCCCGGGTCAAGCGGCAGCGCGCCGCTCAGGCCGTCGCGGCGTCGCCAGACCCGGCGCCAGACCCGGCGAGAGCCTGAGCCGCGCCGAGGTCCGCGCCGGCACGATCCGGTAATGCGGCACGCCCTGCCATTCGCCGCGCAAGGCGAGCAGGACTTCGCGGGCGTGGCGCCGCACGAACATGTGGAGGAAGACCGTCGCGCCGAGCAAAGCGAGGGTGAAGAAGAGCCCAGCCGCCAGATGATTCACAGCTTATCCCCTTGATTATCCACAGCCGCCCAACGCGCCGGCCGCGGATTTCGATCCACCAAGCGTCGGAGCCCGCATCATGTTCTATGCGTGTTCCAGCTGTCAATCCCTTTCTGTTCTAAATCGCGCACGCGGGCGGGCAGGCGCCGGCTCATCGCCCGGCCTCGGGTTGATTTCCGCCGCTCCGGCGACTAAGTCGCGCCCATCCCACATGCAGGGCCATCATACCGGTGCCCGCCGAAGCTTTTAGCGAAGGCGGGTTTCTCGGCCCTGCAGAGGTACAACCGGAAGGAGAAAGACCATGGCGTCCACCGCCACGACGTCGAATGGCGTCAGCATGCAGCAATTGCTCGAGGCCGGAGCGCATTTCGGCCACCAGACCCACCGCTGGAACCCGAAGATGAAGCCGTATATTTTCGGCGATCGGAACGGCGTCCACATCATCGACCTGTCGCAGACCGTGCCCTTGTTCGCGCGCGCGCTCGATTTCGTCCGTCAGACCGCCGCCCACGGGGGCAAGGTGCTCTACGTCGGCACCAAGCGCCAGGCGCAGGATCCGATCGCCGAGGCGGCGCGCCGCTCGGGCCAGCATTTCGTCAACCATCGCTGGCTGGGCGGCATGCTCACCAAC
>JBJMTY010000241.1:0-3423 GCA_045811445.1 Allosphingosinicella sp.
CACCGCACTTCGTGCGGTCCCCCTCCCCATGCGCTTCGCGCACAGGGAGGACTAGGTTCAGCCCGGATTGGAGCGTCCGAGATAGAAGCCGAGGCGGTTGCGCTCGAGGCTGCCGCCTTGCGTGAAGGTGTCGTAGACGACGGCATTCTCGAGCACGCGCTGGACGTAGTTGCGGGTCTCGGAGAAGGGGATGGCTTCGATCCACTGCACCATGTCGACGCCGCCCGTTCGCGGGTCGCCGTTCTGCGCCACCCATTTGCGCACGTTGCCGCTGCCGGCATTGTAGCTCGCCACCGCGAGCGGCACGCTGCCGCCCCATTGATCGAGCAGCACCGAGAAATAGGAGGTTCCGAGCATCATGTTGTAGCTCGGGTCGCTGGTCAGCCGGGAGAGGTCGTAGCCCATGCCGAGCTTCCCCGCCGTCTCGCGCGCGGTGCCGGGCATCAGCTGCATCATGCCGCGCGCGCCGGCCTTGCTGACCGCGGCGCGGTCGAACGAGCTTTCCTGGCGGGCGATGGCGTGGCTGATCGTCCAATAGCGGGCGAAGACCGGCGATACGCTGACTTCCGGGAAGCCTGAGCGGGCGTAGAAGCTGGCGCCCTTGGCCCGCGCCTCGCGGGCGACCCAGACGCCGAGGTCCGGCCGGCCGATTGACCGGCCGAGCTCGGCGGCGAGCACGCGCTCGCGGTCGTTGGCGAGCGATTGGGCGACGGCGCGGACGAACAGGCTCTGGTCGGCGTGGCGGCCGAGCTCGCCGAGCACCCTGGCGGCCTGGACGAGGCTGCGCTGGGCGAAGGCCTGGCGCTCCGCCTCGGTCGGCACGATCGCCGGCTGCTGCGGCGGGGCGGGGATGGCGTTGCCGAGCCGCTCGGCGGCGAGCTGGCCGTAAAACTGGTCCGGCGCGGTCGCGGCGCGGGCGAAATAGCCTTGGGCCTCGGTGGCGCGTCCCGCCGCCGCCGCGGCGCGGCCGGCCCAGTAGAAGCCCTTCGAGCGGGTCTGCGGCGACAGCGCCGCCCCGGCATAGGCCTCGAACGCGCGGACCGCGTCGGCGGGCCGGCCGAGCTTGCCGAGCGCGGTGCTGCCCGCCAGCCAGGCGAGGCTGGTATAATCGTCGCGCTCGCCATAGGGGCGGCCGCTGACGTCGGTGCCGGGCTCGTAGACGTCGTCGAGCTTCGAGGCGATGTCGTAGGCGGTCTGCCACTGCCGGTCGTTCGCCGCCTCGCGGGCGAGAATGAGGTTGGTCTCGAGCCACTTCTCGGCGTCGGCGGGCCGGGCGGTGAGGCGCGGGCGGTTGGCGAGCAAGGCGCGGGCGGCGGCGGCCTGGCCGGCGCCGCGCAGCCAGTTCGCCTTGTCGCGCAGCAGGCCCGGTTCGCCCTCGAAGCCGGCGGGGAGCGACCCCAGCCGGTTGCCCGCGTCCGAGGCGTTGGTCTGGAGCGCGAGGCGAGCCTCGAGCAAGGCGCGCCGCGCCGGCGAGGCGAGCGAGAGCATCCGCACCGCGCCGCCGCGGTCGCCGGCGGTGAGCAAGGCGTCGATCCGCGCGTCATGGTCGTCGGGTGTGAAGGCGCCCGGGAAGGCGGTCAGCAGCCGCGCCTCGTCGGCCTGGCCGAGGCCGGCCGAAACCCAGGCCTTGCGCGCGTGGCTGCGCGCCTCGTCGCCGGCGCCGGTCGCCTGCAGGGCCAAGGCGAACCTGGCCTCGCCGGTGGCGGTGACCGGCGGGAGCAGGCGGAAGAAGCCGACGATTTGCGAGGGGACGCTGGTCTCCGGCGTCGCGGCTTTCTCGGCCGCCCGGCGCAGCGCCGTCTCTTCGGGCCAGCCGCGGTGGCTGATCAGGAAGGAAGCGTAGGAGGAGAAGCTGTTATTGTCGCTCTGGCGCAGCGCGTTCCACTGCGCGAGCGCCGAGGCCAGGGCCGGCGGCACATAGACCGGCGGGGGCGCGGGCGGAGGAGGCGGCGCCGGGGTGAAGACCGGCGCGGTCACGGCCTGGAGCGCGGCGGGCAGCACGGCGTGGACGCTGTCCAGCCTCACCCCGACCCCGGCCGCGCCGGTGGCCGCCGCCGAGACGCTCAACAAGCTCAGAACCAGGGCTTTTTTCCGCATGCTGGACAGAATGGTCGCCCTCTCCTTATCAGGCACTGAACGGCCTTGCTCACCATCTTGTCCACCAAGGCCGCCCGCGTGAAGGAGAGAAACGATGTTCCGCGGGTCGATCCCGGCTCTGGTGACGATTTTCCGCGACGAAGCGTTGGACGAGGCCGCCTATCGCGCCTTCTGCCGCTGGCAGGTGGCCGAAGGCAGCCACGGCCTCGTCCCCGCCGGCACCACCGGCGAATCGGCGACGCTGACTCCCGCCGAGCATCGCCGCGTGGTCGAGATCGCGATCGAGGCGGCGGAGGGACGCATCCCGGTGATCGCCGGCTGCGGCTCGAACGACACCGCCCACGCCATCGCGCTGACCCGGATGGCGAAGGCGCTCGGCGCCACCGCCGCGCTCCACGTCCCGCCTTATTACAACCGCCCCAATCAGGAGGGCGTCTACGCCCATCTCGCCGCCATCGCCGAGGCGGTCGACATTCCGATCGTGCTCTACAACGTGCCGGCGCGGACGGTGACCGACATCGCGGTCGAGACGATGGCGCGGCTCGCGCGCATCGCCAACATCGTCGCGGTCAAGGACGCCACCGGCAACCTCGCCCGCGTCTCCGCCCAGCGCGCCGCCTGCGGCGAGGATTTCGTCCAGCTCTCCGGCAATGACGACATGGCTTTGGGCTTCATGGCGATGGGCGGGCGGGGCTGCGTCTCGGTCACCGCCAACGTCACCCCCCGCCTCTGCGCCGACTTCCAGAATGCTTGCATGTCAGGCGATTGGGCCGAAGCCTTGAGACTCCAGGACAAGCTCTACCCCTTGCACGCCGCGCTCTTCACCGACGCTTCGCCCGGCCCGGTCAAATACGCCCTCGGTCGCGTCCGCCCCGATTTCGCCTCCCCCCTCCGCCTGCCGATGACGCCCCCCTCGGAGGCCAGCCGCAAGGCGGTCGACGCCGCGCTGGAGCATGCCGGCCTGGCCTGAGCCTGGCGCGGCGCACCGTCTTACATATCCGGGCGGACTCCACTACGTCACCCTCCATGGCCCGTCCCCGTCCCACCCCGTTCGACAAGCAGAAGATCGTCGCCGAGAACCGGCGCGCGCGGTTCGATTATGCGATCGAGGACAAATATGAAGCGGGGATCGCGCTCACCGGCACCGAGGTGAAGAGCCTGCGCTTCGGCGAGGGCTCGATCGCCGAAAGCTATGCGGAAGTGAAGGACGGGGAAGTGTGGCTGGTCAACGCCAACATCCCCGAGTTCAGCCACGGCAACCGCTTCAACCACGAGCCCAAGAGGCCCCGCAAGCTCCTCCTCACCGCGCGCGAGATCAACAAGATG
>JBJMTY010000242.1:0-5788 GCA_045811445.1 Allosphingosinicella sp.
ACGGGGGCCCGGGCCGCCACCGGGGCGGGGGCCGCGATTGCCGGCGGGATGGCGCGGGACGCCTTCGCGGCGCGGCGGCGGCGCGGCGGCGCCCGCCGGCGTCACGGCATAGCCTTCCCTCAGCAACCGGGTGAGAGCGGCGCGGACGTTGGCCTGGATCGCCGCCTGCAGGCCCGGCGGCAAATCGGCGAAGGTAGTGTTGGCGTGGATCGCGTTCAGGTCGCGCAGCAGATTGTTGGGCAGGCCCTTCGACGCGTCCTTCAAGGCGAGGATCGCGTCGATCACCGCCGCATAGAGGACGTCCTGCATCACTTCGGCGGCGGCTCGGCTCATGATCTTCACTGGCTCCAGGGGACTCGCCGCCTCCTGCTAGCAGGGCGGGCGCGGCGCGGCTATCTGGCGCCGCACGCCGTCCGTCACTAGACCCGTCCTATTCGTATCAGGCGGGACGATGGACCTCGACGACCAGCTCCGACGCTATTTCGGCACCGCCGATCTTGCCGCCGTTCCGCCTTCCGCGCTGGAGGCCGGTATCGAGCACATGAAGGTCGACCTCGGCCTCGAGAGCGACCGAACCAGGCGATTCGCGCTCTGGGCCCTGCTCCACATGCTGGGCAGCGCCCCCGATCTCGACGTGGCCTTCCCGGACGCAGGCGACCGCGAGGCGGCCCGCAATTTCATGGACCTGGCGGACCGTACGCCCGACGTCTGAGGCGCAGCGGCCCGGAGGCGGCCCGGAGGCGGGCCGGTGCTGGGCACGGTGCGCCTAGCGCCCCCCCGCGACGACCCCTATAGAGCCGCGACCGAATCCCCTCGGAGCAGAAATGGATATCCCTCTCGGTCTCACCTTCGACGACGTGCTGCTCCAGCCGGGCGAATCGAGCGTGCTGCCGAGCCAAGCCGACACGCGCACCCGGGTGACGCGCGAGATCGAGCTCGAAATCCCCATCCTCTCCTCGGCGATGGACACGGTGACCGAAGCGGACATGGCGATCGTCATGGCGCAACTGGGCGGGCTCGGCGTCCTCCACCGCAACATGGAAGCGGACGAGCAGGCGGCGGCGGTGCGCGCGGTCAAGCGCTACGAGAGCGGCATGGTGGTCAACCCGATCACCATCCGGCCGCAGCAGACCCTGGCCGACGCCCGCGCGCTGATGGAAAAGTATCGCATCTCCGGCATCCCGGTCACCGAGGCGAACGGGAAGCTGGTCGGCATCCTCACCAACCGCGACGTCCGCTTCGCCGAGAATCCGCGCCAGCCCGTCTCCGAGCTGATGACCCGCGACAATCTCGCCACGGTCGGGCCCGGCGTCGGCCAGGACGAGGCGCGGCGGCTGCTCCACCAGCGGCGGATCGAGAAGTTGCTGGTCGTCGACGAGAGTGCCCGCTGCATCGGCCTCATCACCGTCAAGGACATCGAGAAAGCGGTCGCCTATCCCGATGCGACCAAGGATGGGTCGGGCCGGCTGCGGGTCGCGGCGGCGACGACGGTGGGCGACAAGGGCTTCGCGCGCTCCGAGGCGCTGATCGACGCCGAATGCGACCTCATCGTCATCGACACCGCCCACGGCCACAATCGCGACGTCGCCGCCGCCGTGTCGCGGATCAAGGCCTTGTCCAACGCCGTCCAGATCGTCGCCGGCAACGTCGCCACCGCCGAGGCGACGCGGGCGCTGATCGACGCCGGCGCCGACGCGGTGAAGGTCGGCATCGGGCCCGGCTCGATTTGCACGACGCGCGTGGTGGCCGGGGTTGGCGTGCCGCAGCTCACCGCCATCCTCGCCGCGGCCGAGGAAGCGGAGCGCAGCGGCGTCCCGATCATCGCCGACGGCGGGCTCAGGACCTCGGGCGACATCGCCAAGGCGCTGGCGGCGGGGGCCTCCACGGTGATGGTCGGCTCGCTATTGGCGGGCACCGAGGAAGCGCCGGGCGAGACGTTTCTCTACCAGGGCCGCGCCTACAAATCCTATCGCGGCATGGGCTCGGTCGCCGCCATGTCGCGCGGCTCGGCGGACCGCTATTTCCAGCAGGACATCAAGGACCAATTGAAGCTCGTCCCCGAGGGGATCGAGGGCCAGGTCGCCTATAAGGGCCATGCCCGCGACGTCATCCACCAGCTCGTCGGCGGGGTGAAGGCGGCGATGGGCTATACCGGATCGGCGACCCTGGCCGAGCTGCGGCGGCGGGCGCGCTTCGTGCGGATCACCAATGCCGGGCTGCGCGAGAGCCACGTCCACGACGTCGCGATCACCCGCGAGGCGCCCAATTATCCGTCGCAATAGGCCATGACGCCGGCCGCGCGCGCCCAGGCGGCGATCGAGGTGCTGGACGCGGTGATCGAGGCGGCGCGCGGCGGCGGCGCGGCGGCCGACACGCTCGTCGCGCGCTATTTCAAGACGCGGCGCTATGCCGGGTCGAAGGACCGGCGGGCAGTGCGCGACCTGGTCTATGCCGCGATCCGGCGCTTCGCCGAGCCGCCGGAATCGGGCCGGGCGGCGATGCTCGGCCTGGCCGCCGCGGAGCCCGAGCTGTTCGCGGCGTTCGACGGCTCTCCGCACGGTCCGGCGCCGGTCGAGCCCGCCGAGATGGCGGCGCCGGGCGGCACGTCCGCAATGCCGGCCTGGCTCGCCGCCCGGCTCGACCCCGCGGTGGCGCCCGAGGAATGGCCGGCTCTGCTCGAACGCGCGCCGCTCGACCTTCGCGCCAACCGGCTGCGCGGCACGCGCGAGGAAGCGCTGGCGGCGACGGGCGGGACGGCGACGCCGCTGTCGCCGCTCGGCGTCCGGCTGCCGGAAGGGACGGCCGTCGAGGCGATGGAGGCGTGGCGGGCCGGCCTCGTCGAGATCCAGGACGAAGGCAGCCAATTGCTCGCTTTGGCCGGCGGCGCGGCGCCGGACATGGCCGTCGTCGATCTCTGCGCCGGGGCGGGCGGCAAGACGCTGGCGCTGGCGGCTGAGATGGAGAATCGCGGGCGCCTGGTCGCCGCCGACGTCGACCGCGGGCGGCTGGCGCGGATGGCGCCGCGGCTGGCGCGGGCCGGCGTCTCAATCGTCGAGACCCGGCTGCTCGATCCGGGGAAGGAACGCGGCGCGCTCGCCGACCTCGCCGGGGCGGCGGACCTGGTGCTGGTCGACGCCCCCTGCTCGGGGACGGGCACGTGGCGGCGCAACCCCGAGCTGCGCTGGCGGCTGACGCCCAAGCGGCTCGAATCCTATGTGAAGCTCCAGGCCTATCTCCTCGATCTTGCGGCGGAACTCGTCCGCCCGGGCGGCGCGATCGTCTATGCGGTCTGCTCGCTGCTCGCCGAGGAGGGGCGCGGGCAGGCCGAGGCGTTCGGCGCGCGTTCATCGCTGGCGGCGCAGACCTTGCCCGTTCCCGGCGGCCGGCCGGCGGGGCCGGGCACGCTTCTCACCCCGGCCCATGACGGGACGGACGGCTTTTTCGTCGCGCGCTGGCAGGCGCCATGCTAGTCTGCCGCCCGACAGGATCATGGAGACTTTGATGCGCCTTACCCCGATCGCCGTCAGCGCCGCGATCATGCTCGCCACCGTCGCCAGCGCCGGCTGGAGCCAGAAGACCGACGACCAGATCGACCCGCGCTCGGCGGCGCTCGCCCAGCAGGCGCAGGCGCTCAACGCCGAGGCGCGCTATCAGGACGCGACCGACCTGTTCGAGACCGCGCTCGCCGTCGATCCGCGCAACCGCGCCGCCTATATCGGCCTCGCCCGCGCCGCGCAGGGGCTGAAGCTGCCGGGCAAGGCGGTCAAATTCTATTACGAGGCGCTGCAGCTCGAGCCCAACGACCTCAACGCCCTCGCCGGCCAGGGCGAGGCCCTGATGCAGCGCGGCGCGGTCGAGCGCGCCAAGCGCAACCTCGAGCGGATCCGCACGCTGTGCCACAATGCCTGCCCGCAGGCGACGACCCTCGCCGCCGTCATCGCCAAGGGCCCGCCGCCCGAAGTCCTCGCCGCCCAGCGCCCAGACGCCGGCGCCCCGCGCTGATCGTCAGCTTGCGTCCATCGCCCGCGCCACGGCGACGAATTCCTCGACGCTGAGCGTCTCGGCCCGCCTGGCCGGGTCGATGCCGATCGCCGCCAGGGCTTCGAGGCCGCGCGGCAGGCCCTTCAAACTCTGCCGCAGCATCTTGCGGCGCTGGCCGAAGGCGGCGGCGGTCAGGGCTTCGAGCGTGCCGGCCCTGACGCCCGCGGGCGCCGCCTTCGGGACGATGTGGACCACCGCCGACATCACCTTGGGCGGCGGCACGAAGGCGGAGCGGTGGACCTTCATCGCCAGCCGCGCCTCGCTGCGCCACTGGGCAAGGATGGCGAGGCGGCCATAGGCGCCGGTGCCGGGCCTGGCGACGATCCGCTCCGCGACCTCGAGCTGGAACATGAGGGTGAGCGAGGCCCACCAGGGCGGCCACGCCTCGCCGCCGAGCCAGCGCACCAGCAAGGCGGTGCCGACATTGTAGGGAAGGTTGGCGGCGACGTGCGCGCCCGTACCCGCTTCTACCGCCTCGTCGATCGCGAGCGCGTCGCCTTCCACCACCCGCAGCCGCCCGTCGAAGGCGTCCGCGACCTCTGCGAGGGCGGGGAGGCAGCGCCGGTCGCGCTCGACCGCGACCACCTCGGCGCCGGCCCGCAGCAAGGCGCGGGTGAGGCCGCCGGGGCCGGGGCCGACCTCGTAGACCGTCGCGCCTTCGAGCGGCCCGGGGACGCGCGCGATGCGATCGAGCAATTGCTCGTCGAGCAGGAAGTTCTGGCCGAGCGCTTTGGAGGCGCTGAGCCCGTGGCGCTGGATGACCTCCCTTAGCGGGGGCAGGGTGGGCACGACGCCATCCGGGCCGCGCACTCGGCGGCCATCTTCAGCGCCGCGATCATCGCGCCGGCCTCGGCGCGGCCCTGGCCGGCAATGTCGAAGGCGGTGCCGTGATCGGGCGAGGTGCGGACGATGGGGAGGCCGAGGGTGGTGTTGACGCCCTCGTCGAAATGGAGCGTCTTCAGGGGCACCAGCGCCTGGTCGTGATAGAGGCAGAGCGCGGCGTCGTAGGTCTCGCGCATGCGGGCGTGGAACATCGCGTCGGCGGCGAGCGGGCCGGTGACGTCCGCGTCCTCCTCGCGCAGCCGCTCGATGGCGGGGGCGACGATGTCGATCTCCTCGCGGCCGAGCGCGCCGTCCTCGCCGGCATGGGGGTTGAGGCCGGCGACGGCGAGGCGCGGCCGGGCGATGCCGAACAGCCGCTTCAGGGCGCGGATCGTGGTCCGCCCCTTGGCGACGATCAGCTCGGTGGTGAGCAGCGACGGCACGTCCCTGAGCGGCACATGGGTGGTGACGGGGACGGTGCGCAGGCTTGGCCCGGCCAGCATCATCGCGACCATTTCGGGCGCGATGCCGCAGCGCTCGGCGACGAACTCGGTCTGGCCGGGATGGGTGAAGCCGACCGCATAGAGCTGGGCCTTGGAGACGGGCCCGGTGACGAGGGCGGAGGCGGCGCCCGAGCGGGTCAGGCCGACGGCGAGCTCGAGCGCGTCGAAGGCGTTGCGGGCGCCTTCGATGGTCGGGCGGCCGGGGACCACTTGCTCAGAGCCGTCGACGCGGATGACGGGCAGCGCCTCGTCGAACCAGCGGGCGGCGTCGTCGGGGTCGGACGCGACGCGGAGCGGGCCGTCCCAGACCGCCGCGATCGCCTGCGGCGACCCGACCGCGAAGAAGGGCGCCAGCCCCTCCTCGGCGCGGCGTCGCCAGGCCTTGGCGACGATTTCCGGTCCGATGCCGGCCGGGTCCCCGA
>JBJMTY010000243.1:0-13392 GCA_045811445.1 Allosphingosinicella sp.
AGTCGCTGCGCCTGCTCGGCTCGGTCGGCGAGCCGATCAATCCCGAGGCCTGGCTGTGGTACTACAACGTGGTCGGCGAGGCGCGCTCGCCGGTAGTCGACACCTGGTGGCAGACCGAGACCGGCGGGATCATGATCACCACTCTGCCGGGCGCCCATGCGATGAAGCCGGGCTCGGCCGGGCGGCCCTTCTTCGGCGTCGAGCCGCAGCTCGTCGGCCCCGACGGCGAGGTGCTGGCGGGCGCCGCGTCCGGAAATCTTTGCATCACGCGAAGCTGGCCCGGCCAGATGCGCACCGTCTACGGCGACCACGCGCGCTTTGTCTCGACCTATTTCTCGACCTATCGCGGCAAGTATTTCACCGGCGACGGCTGCCGCCGCGACGAAGACGGCTATTATTGGATCACCGGCCGGGTCGACGACGTGCTCAACATTTCCGGCCACCGGCTCGGCACCGCCGAGATCGAGAGCGCCCTGGTCAGCCACCCCAAGGTCGCCGAAGCCGCCGTCGTCGGCTACCCGCACGACATCAAGGGCACCGGCATCTACGTGTACGTCACGCTCAATGCCGGCGAGGAAGGCTCGCCCGAGCTCGAGGCGGAGCTCCGCCGCCACGTCCGCGCGGAGATCGGCGCCATCGCCAGCCCCGACCTCATCCACTTCACCCCGGCGCTGCCCAAGACGCGCAGCGGCAAGATCATGCGAAGGATATTGCGCAAGATCGCCGAGAACGATTTCGGCAGCCTGGGCGACACGTCCACCTTGGCTGACCCGGCGCTGGTGGACGGGCTGATCGAGGGCCGCCGCAACCGCTGAATCCATTGGAGCCAGAGGGGAAGCTCAAAGCACCTCCCGGGTCAGTCTCCCTCGAGCAGGTGGCGCACGTTGATCGTCGGCGAGCCGACCTTCGACAAGGGGAATTGGCTGCCGATATCCTCCTGATCCGGGACGTGGATCTCGATCGAGAGATCCTTGTTGAGGATCCGTTCGGCCGGGACCAGGAAGTCGATCGGCACTTGCGCATTCTCGCTGCAATTGAGGCAGGCCGTCGGGTCGGTCGGCTGGAAAAAGGCCTGCTGCGCGACCTCCTCGCCGTCTGCGAGAAGGTGAACGACGAAGGTTCCCGGGATCGCCGTGCGATCGATGTCCTTGACGCGAACGGAGAGCGGCGCGTTCGAGTCGATGCGGAATGTCGCGGCCGCTCGGACGTTGCCGGCCCGGTTGACGAAATCCATGGCTGCAGCCTCCCGAGCCGGTGGTGCGTAGGCGACTTCCGAAAGCGTCACCGCATCGGCGGCCGTGCCCGTGAACGGCGGCAGCGCGCCGACCTGCGCATTGTCGAGCCAGACCGTCGGTCCCGTGCACGTCGATTTGAAACCGGACAGCGTCGTCGCGTGAAGGCTGGCCTGCCATTGCAGCCAGACCCGATCGAGGTTGCAATGGAAGAACCAGAAGATCGGATCGAAGGAGGAGATGTCCTGGTTGCGCATCGTCGCGCCTATCGAATTGTGCCCGTTGTCATGGACGCCCCAATAAGCGCGGTTGAAATCTTCCCATTTCGGCAAGCGAAGAGCGTCCTGCGTTGCCTCCGGGATCCTCGTCGCCCGGAACTGATCGATGATCGTGCCCGCGTCGAAGCGGCTCGTGGTCAAAGGATCGTAGCCATGGCCGATATTGGCCTGAGCCACATATTTGTCGAAGGGCGGCTGGCTGAACAGGGACGGGACCTCCAGCGAGCTTATGTCCCAATAAGGCAGGGTCACGTCGGCGCAGCCCGGAACCGAGCGCAACGCATCCTCCAGCCGGAGGAGGTGAAACCGGTGCCAGGGGAGAAAACGGTTCTCGTGGTGAAGGCAGTGGAAACGCGGGTTGATGTCGATGGCGGGGAACCAGTGATAGCCGGCGATCGTGAAATAGCTGTCCGGCTGGCTCGGGTCCCGGCCCATCATGCCCTCGAAGGCCGTCTTCAGAGTCGCTATTTCCGCGTCGCTAAGGTCCGCCACGTCCTTGCGGACGCGCGCAGCACCGGCCTGGGCCGCGAACATGGCTTCCGGCGCGGCCGGCGAAGGTGTGCCTTTGGGGCAATTCTGGTTCGCCCAGTTGAAAAAGGTCTGGTTCTTGTTCGCGCTCCATTTCGGCAGGGGATCCGGCGGCATCGAGCCGGACGAGGTCTGGCCGTATATGTCCCAGCAACTGGTCGCCACCACGTCGTAGACGCTGAGGTCGATCCCCTTGGCCTGCATATGGGCGATGTCGGTAGACGTGAAAAAGTCCCGGATCTGACCGAACCACGTCGGATTTGCTACTACGGGATCATCGTTGCTTGCCATTTCCCCTGCCCCCTTCTCGAGTCATCGCAAGATCGAATACACAGTTCGATCAGTCTGCATGGGAAACCGGCAAGCCGCAAGTGGCCGGCAGCCCCATTCCAAGTAATAGTCAGCGAATATTTTCAGAGGAGGGAGAGGAAACTTCAATCGCTCTGCCAGCCCGGGCAAGAGGCCTCTCCAGCCGTGCCCGGGGCCGTCAGCGCGTCCCGTAGGTGCGGTCGCCGGCATCGCCGAGGCCGGGGACGATATAGCCGTGGTCGTTGAGCGTCTCGTCCATGCCCGCCGCCCAGATCGGCACGTCGGGGTGGGCGGCGCGGACCGCCTCGGCGCCGGGACGCGAGGCGAGCAGGCAGACGAAGCGCATGTCGCACACCCCCGCTTCCTTCAGCCGGTCGATCGCGGCGATGGCGGTGTGGCCGGTCGCCAGCATCGGATCGACGACGATCACCAGCCGCTCGGCGCAATCCTCCGGCGTCTTGAAATAATATTCGACGCAGTGGAGCGACACCGGCTCGCGGTAGAGGCCGATATGGGCGACGCGGGCCGAGGGGACGAGATCGAGCATCCCTTCCGCCATGGCGAGGCCGGCGCGCAGGATCGGCGCGATGACCAGCTTCTTGCCGGCCAGAGCGGGCGCGTCGGTCGGCGCGATCGGCGTCTCGATCCGCACCGTCTCGGTGGGCAGGTCGCGGGTCACTTCGTAGCAGAGCAGGGTGGCCGTCTCGCGCACGACGGTGCGGAACAGCTGGATCGAGCTGTTGCGGTCGCGAAGCAGAGTGAGCTTGTGCCGCACCAAAGGGTGCGAGACGATGGTGACGCCGTCCATTAGAATATTGTCCCGTCGCTGAGGATGGTGAAGGGAGGGCCGCCGCCCGGCCGGAGCGCGGCGGCGGCGCGGCGCCCGGCCGCCCAGCTGCCGCCCTCGAGCATGCGGGCGAGCGGGAAGTCGGCCTCGCCGACGCCGAGCCGTTGGCGCACCAGCGGCGCCAGGCGATCGAGCAAAGCGACGGTCATCGCCCGCCAGGCGACGATGAAGGGGTCGGAGGCCTCGTGCTCGTGGGTGGCGGCGTCGGCCGCGGTCGGCACGAGCACGCCGAGGTCCACCAACAGGCCGCCGTTGCGATATTCGGCGAGGCCGGTGAGGCCGTCTACGTCGGTGACGTGGATCCCGCTCGCCTCGAGCGGCTCGATCAGCGAATAAGCCAGCCATTGCGACAGCTTGTGGAGGGGCACGAGCCCGTTGCTGGCATCGTCGCGGCGGATCGCGGGATGGCGCCAGCAATCGCCGAGCGGCACGCCCTCGATGGTCAGCCGGTTGGCCCAGATCGGGCCCAGCGCTTCCAGCAGCAGCGCGAGGATGGAGGGGGCGGGGAGGCGCCCGCCTTCGGCCCGCGCGGCGAGCGCGTCGTACAGCCCGCCGGGCCGCCCCTCGGCGCCGAACAGGTCGGGCCGCGCCCGCGCCTGCGCGCCGAGCCGGCGGAGCAAGGCGGCGCGGCCTTCGAGGCCGGCCAGCGGATTGTCCGGCCCCACCTGGAAACCGCGGGCCAGCGTCGCCGTGTCGAGCCCAATGAGGTCGTCGAGCGCGCCCGCCTCGACCATGCGCTGGCTGGCGACGGCGAGGCCTTCGGAGCGGGCGAAGGTGCCGCCGGTGACCGGGTCGCGGTAGCGCCAGCCCGGGCCGGTGCCGGCGTCGAGCAGCACCGAGAGGATGACGAGGTCGAACGCCGCCCGCGCCCGTTCCGCGCCGCTCCCCGGCAGCGCCGGCTCGCCCGCGACGAAGTGCCGCCAGCGGGCGTGGAAGGGGATGGCGAGCGTCGGATAGGCCTCGCGCGTCACTTGGGCGGTGAGGTCCGCCGCCGCCTCGAGCCGGTCGAGGTCGACGCGCCAGCCCTCGATCTTGCCGGCGAGCGCGAGCGCCAGCATCTCGTGCGCGCGCTCGCGCACCGCCGCAGCCGAGAGCAGGGCCGTGATCGCGTCGGACGGAGCCGCCATGCCGTCTAGAATTTGCCGAGGTCCCGGCCGACGGTGCCGCGCAATTGCTCCGCGCTCGGCGCGCCGTCGGGCGTGTAATAGCCCGCCGCCTTCTTGGCCTCCATCTCGACGCTGGCGTCGGGCGGGATGAGGTCCGCCGGGATCGGCACGCGTTCGCCGATCTCGATGCCGCCGGCCGCCAGCGCGTCGTATTTCATGTTCGACATCGACACGAAGCGGTCGATGCGGCTTATGCCGAGCCAGTGGATGATGTCCGGCATGAGCTGCTGGAAGCGCGCGTCCTGGACGCCGGCGACGCATTCGGTCCGTTCGAAATAGGTCGCCGCCTGGTCGCCGCCCGGCTGGCGCTTGCGGGCGTTGTAGACGAGGAACTTGGTGACCTCGCCCAAGGCGCGGCCTTCCTTGCGGTTGTAGACGATGAGGCCGACGCCGCCCGCCTGGGCCTGGCGGGTCGCTTCCTCGATGCCGTGGGTGAGGTAGGGGCGGCAGGTGCAGATGTCCGAGCCGAACACGTCGGAGCCGTTGCATTCGTCGTGGACGCGGCAGGTGAGAATCTTGGCGGTGTCGCCGAGAAAGGCGGGGTCGCCGAATATGTAGAGGGTCATGCCCCCGATCGGCGGCAGGAAGACCGAGAGATCGGGGCGGGTGACGAGCTCGGGATACATGCCGCCGGTCTGCTCGAATAGGCAGCGGCGCAGATCGCCCTCGCGCACGCCGAACCGCTCGGCGACGCCGGGCAGCCACCAGACCGGGTCGACCGCGATCTTGGTCACCGAGACGTCGCCCGCCTCGTGGACGATGTCGCCGTCGATGGCGATGCGGCCGGCGGCGATCGCCTCCTTCATCTCGTGCAGGGTGAGCCGCGCCCTGGTGATGGCGATCGACGGGCGGACGTCGAGGCCGGCGGCGATCAGGCCGCCGAAATCGTGGGCGACGCGGTGGCCCCACGGGTCGAGCGAGACGATCTTGCCCGGCTCGCGCCACTGGTCGTGCGGGCCGATCTCGCAGACCGGCGACGTGTCGTTGAGGTCGGGCCGCGCCTGCGGGTCCATCGCGCCTGAGGAGATGGCGAGCGCGCGGTAGATCGAATAGGAGCCGCCATGGGCCCCGATCGCGTTGCGGTCGGCCCCGGCATTGACGGTGGCGATGACCGGTCCGCGTTCCTCGGGCGTCGGCGCGCCCCAGCGCAGCGGGTAACGCGGCGCGGCGCCCGGATGCGAGGTGAGGCGGATGTGCCCGCTCTTGCTTGCCGCTGCCGGCTCCATGTCGTGCGTCTCTCTTCCCGTTTCGTTCGGCGCGACGCTAGGGCAGGCGCGAGCCCGAAGCTAGGGCCTAGTTCAGGCGCCGGTGAACAGGCGGGTGAGCAGGTAGAAGCCGGCGCCGACCGCGCCGGCCGCGGGGATGGTGATGATCCAGGCGAGGACGACGTTCTGCGCCACCCCCCAGCGGACCGCCGTGGCGCGCCGGGCGACGCCGACGCCGATGATGCAGCCGGTGATGGTGTGGGTGGTCGAAACGGGGATGCCGAGCGCGGACGCGGCGAACAGCATGATCGAGCCGCCGAGCGAGGCGCTGAACCCCTGGTGCTGCGACAGCTTGGTGATGCGCGAGCCCATCGTCTCGATGATCCGCCAGCCGCCGGTCAGCGTGCCGAGGCCGATGGCGATGTAGCAGCTGATCGCCACCCAGTGCGGCACGTGGAAGTCGCCGGTCAGATAGCCGGTGGAGTAGAGGAGGACGGTGATCAGGCCCATCGTCTTCTGCGCGTCGTTGAGGCCGTGGCCGAGCGAGTAGGTGGCCGACGAGATGAGGTGAAGCAGGCGGAAGCTGCGCTCGGCGCCGCGGACGCTGCTGCGCACCGCCAGCCAGCTCGTCACCAGCATGATCAGCATCGAAAGGATCATGCCCAGGGTCGGCGAGAGGACGATGGCGATCAGGGTCTTGTTGAGCCCGGTCCACTTGATCCCCGACATGCCCGCATGGGCGATGCCGGCGCCGAGCAGGCCGCCGACGAGCGCGTGGCTCGATGAGGAAGGGATGCCCTTCAGCCAGGTGACGACGTTCCAGAACATGGCGCCGACCAAAGCGCCGAACACCACCGCGGGCGTCACCAGATCCTTGTCGATGAGGCCTTTGCCGATCGTGTCGGCGACGGCGTGGAGCTGCGGCCACATCAAGGTCAGGAAATAGGCCGCGAAGTTGAAGAAGGCGGCGAAGGCGACTGCCTGCACCGGCCCCAGCAGCCGCGTCGCGACCACGGTCGCGATCGAGTTGGCGGCGTCGTGGAGGCCGTTCAGATAGTCGAACGCCAGCGCGAGGACGATCAGGGCGACGAGGAGGGGGAAAGCGAGCTCGTGCATCCTGCCCTCCTCAGGCGTGGTCGATCACGATGCCGTCGATCTCGTTGGCGACGTCCTCGAAGCTGTCGGTGATCCGCTCCAGATGCTTGTAGAGCTCGCGCGCGACCATGAACCGCAAGGTGTCGACGCGGCCATATTCCTGGAAGGCGCGCTTGAGGCCGGCGGCGTGGATCTCGTCGGCATGCCCTTCCATCCTGACCAGCCGCTCGGTCAGCTCGTGGAGGCGGGCGCCGTTGCCGGCGACGTCGCGAAGCAGCGGCATCGCCTCGGCGGTGACCCGCGCGGCGTCGACGACGATCGCCGCCATGTCCTTCATTTCCTGTTCGAACTCGGTGACGCCGTAGACGTCGATCGCCGAGGCGGCCGCCTGCATCTCGTCGATGGCGTCGTCCATGGCGACGATCAGGCTGGTGATGGCGCTGCGGTCGAAGGGGGTGAGGAAGGTGCGGCGGACAGTGGTCAGCACTTCGCGGATGACATTGTCCGCGTCATGCTCGCGTTCCTGTATCTCGCGGATATGGTCGGCGACGGCGGGGCCGCCGTCGAGCATCCGGCACAGCGCGCTCGCCGCGGCGACGATGCTCACCGCATGCGCCTCGAACATCTCGAAGAAGCCGCCCGTCCGGGGCAGCAGCCTTTGGAACCAGCCGAACATCGTGCCTACCCTCGATTTGTCGGCGATCGCGCCGAGAACGTTGTTGCGCCGGGCCGCCTTGTTGAATTCCGCCGATCCGAACGAGCGGATGAGCTCGGCGAGATCGGGCTCCTCGACGCTGTCGGCGGCTTCGGCGAGCGGCACCCAGCGCCGCTGGCGCTCGCCCGCTTCCTTCCAGCTCGGCAGCTCCTGGGTGACCGCGAGGGGAAAGACGTCGACGTCGATCATCAGCGACGCGCCGTTGGCCCGCCTTTTGCGGTAGCGGTAGGAGCCGAGCGCGGTCGGGCAGGCGGCGCCGCGCACGCCCGCTTCCTCCTCCGCCTCGACCGCCGCCGCGACGTGCGAGGCGAGGCCGACGCCGGGATTGCCCTTGGGGATCACCCAGCGCTTCGATTCGCGCGACGTGATGAGGAGCACGCTGACCGGCGCGTCGATGCTGGCGCCTTCGGTCCGGTACGGCAAGGCGGCGACTTGGCGAATGGGTCGGCTCCCCGGGACGTGAAAGGCTGGCGGTTCCATGGCAGACGCCGTGGCGAGTGCAAGCCTCTATCGCGTCGCTGCGTTACAGTTGCATGACTCCGCGCCTCGGCACGCGCGTGCCGAGCGTCTCGGCGGCGAGCGGCGCGCCGGCGGCGAGCAAGGCGGCGCGGCGGCCCTTGGGATCGGTGGCGATCTGGGCCTGCTCGAAGGGATAAGTGAAGGCGAAGCAGGGATGGCCGAGCGCGCGCGCGACGAATCCGGCGACCCGCGGCCAGCGCGCCGGGTCCGGCTCCACTCCCACATAGGCGCCGTTGCGGAAGAAGGTAGCGATCGCGACGTCGGCCAGGCGGATGCCTTCGCCGAACAGGAAGCCCTCGGCGGGCAGCTCGCGCTCGAGATAATCGAGCTCGCGCGGGAGGTCGTCGGCCAGGATCCGCTCGACTCGCGCCGCATCGCCTTCCTCGCCGAACACCGCCGGCCGCACGAACTTCTGGTAGAACAGGCCCCAGATGAAGACCTCGCCCAGCCTTGTATCGGCATATTCCTCGAGCCAGCGCGCCCGGGCCCGGTCCTTCGGCGTCGCCGGGAGCAGAGGCGGGTCCGGCCGAATTTCGTCGAGATAGGCGCAGATCACCGAGGAATCGCACAGCCTCGTGTCGCCGTCGATCAGCACCGGGATGCGCCGCAGCGGGCTCAGCCGGGCGAATTCCTCGCCGCCGAAGAAGGGCGTGATCGGGTCGATCTCATAATCCCCTGCGAGCCCCTTCAGCCACAGGCAGGCGAGCACCTTGCGCACATAGGGGCTGACATAGCTGCCGACGATCCGCATGCCGCCCATAGACGCGCGTCGACGCGCCGGCACAAGCCGGGGCTTGATCCGCCGCCGCCGCTGGGCTTCCTTCGCGCCCGGCGACGAACGGAGAAACAAGGCATGTGGCTGCTCGACAAGATGCTGCGCGGATATGTGAAGCGCGGCGAGCTCACCGTCGTCGACCATGAGGGGAAAGCCTATCGCTACGGCGCGCCGGACGCCGAGTTCGGCCCGGTCACCGTCCGCCTCGCCGACGCGCGGGTGGTGCGCGACATCGCCCGGGACCCGGGCCTCGGCGCGGCCGAAGCCTATCGCGACGGCCGGCTGATCGTGGAGAGCGGCGACCTGCTCGACCTCATCAACATCATCCGCGGCAGCCACAAATGGGAGGATAGCAAGGGTACCAACAAATTCCTGAAGAAAGGCGGCAAGCTGCGCAACCTGTTCAGCCAGTTCAACTGGCGCGAGCGCTCGCAGCGCAACGTCGCCCACCATTACGATCTGGGCAACGACTTCTACCGTCTCTTCCTCGACGCCGACCTCCAATATAGCTGCGGCTATTTCACCCACCTCTCCCACTCGATCGAGCGCGCCCAGCTCGACAAGAAGACCCACCTCGCCGCCAAGCTGCGCCTCGAGCCGGGCCTGAAAGTGCTCGACATAGGCTGCGGCTGGGGCGGCCTCGCCCTCTACCTCGCCCAGGTCGCCGACGTGGAGGTGCTCGGCATCACGCTCGCCGAGGAGCAGCTCGCTCTCGCCCGGCAACGCGCCGCCGACCTCGGCCTCTCGGACCGCGTCAAATTCGAGCTGATGGATTATCGCGACCTCGCCGGCACGTTCGACCGGATCGTCTCGGTCGGCATGTTCGAGCATGTCGGCCAGCCCCATTTCCGCACGTATTTCCGCAAGATCCGCGACCTGCTGGCGCCCGACGGCATCGCCATCGTCCACCACATGGCGCGGCTCGGCGGGCCGGGGACGACCGACAAGTTCATGCTCAAATACATTTTCCCCGGCGGCTATTTGCCGGCCCTCTCCGAGACGGTGGCGGCGAGCGAGCAGGAGAAATTGATCATGGCCGATTGCGAGACCTGGCGGCTCCACTACGTCCACACCATCGCCGCCTGGTACGACCGATACCGCGCCCACCGTGACACCATCGTCGCCATGTATGACGAGGGCTTCTACCGCCTCTTCCAATTCTACCTCGCCGCCTCGCTCACCATGTTCCGCGACGCAGCGATGGGTGTCTACCAGACCCAGTTCCTCAAGCGCCGTGACGCCACGCCGCTGATCCGCGACTATATGTTCGAAGACGAGAAGCGCCTCCGCGCGAAGGCCGACGCGCTGAACCTCGAGCCGGCGGCGCCGCAATGACGGTGCGCGGCAGCTGCCATTGCGGCGCGGTGCGGATCGAGGCCCCGGCGGCGCCCGAATGGGTCGCCTCGTGCAATTGCTCGCTGTGCACCAAGACCGCCTGGCTGGTCGCTTATTACCCGGACGGCGCGGTCAAGGTGGAGGGCGAGACCGTGGCCTATGTGTGGGGCGACCGGATGATCGGCATCCACCATTGCCCGGTCTGCGGCTGCGGCACCCACTGGCGGACGCTCGGCGAGGATTTCGGGAGGATGGGAGTCAACGCCCGCTTGCTCGACAGATTCGATGTGGGGGCCGTGGAGGTGCGGCTGTTCGACAATAAGGGGTGACGAGGGGCAGGCCGATCAGATCGAGCCGCTTTTTCCCTCCCGGTCATCGAACCCGAAGCGGATCACCTCTTCGAGTGTGTCTATGTCTATATCCTTCAGGGTTTTGAACTTGATGCAATAGCCGGTCACCTTGGCCTTCCCCAGCTTTTCCCCATAGGTCTGGGCTAGGTAATTCTTGTCGTCGATGCCGATTATGTAGACGGATATCCCGGTCGTATTTGCGCTCAGGCCGATCCGGTAGAACTCCCGGGTCGTTCCCCCGGCATAGCTCAGGGTCTGGATCCCATAGCCTATGTTGGGATTGGAGACGATTTTGCCTTCGCCGTCCCGGCCGTCCAGGAACCATGTTCTGCATCGCGGCGACACCCGAAGGATGAGCCGGTGCAACGCCTCCATTTCACCCCGTTTAGGCTCGGGCTGCCCGGCAATATAATTCGCTGTCTGCTCTTCGATGCTCATTGCAGGCGCTCCCGCTCAGATAGACCGCGACACCACTTCCTTCATGATCTCGTTGGTGCCGCCGAATATCCGCGTCACCCGGGCGTCGCGCCACAGCCTCGCGATGAGATATTCGTTCATGTAGCCGGCGCCGCCGTGGAGCTGGAGGGCGGCGTCGCACGCCTCCCATTGCAGCTCGGTGTGCCATAGCTTGGCGGCCGAGGCCTCGGCGGCGGTGAGATCGCCCGCGACGTGGCGGGCCAGCGCCCAGTCGAGGTGCGCCCAGCCGATTTGGAGCTTGGCGGCGAGGTCGGCGAGGGTGAAGCGGGTGTTCTGGAATTCGAACACGGTGCGGCCGAACGCCTTGCGCTGCTTGGTGAAGGCCACCGCCTCGTCGAACGCGCGCTGGGCGGCGGCCTGGGCGGCGACGGCGATCGAGAGCCGCTCCTGCGGCAGCCGGTCCATCAGATAGGCGAAGCCGGCGCCTTCCTCGCCGAGCCGGTTGCCGACCGGGACCCGCACTTCTTCGAAGAACAATTCGCTGGTGTCCTGCGAGTGGAAGCCGATCTTGTCGAGGTTGCGGCCGCGCGCGAAGCCCGGCCGGTCGGCCTCGACGAGGATCAGCGAGACGCCGCGCGCGCCCTGGCTCGGGTCGGTCTTGGCGGCGACGACGATCAGCTCGGCATGCTGGCCGTTGGTGATGTAGGTCTTGGAGCCCGAGACGACATAATCGCCGCCGTCGCGCCGCGCGGTGGTGCGTATCGCCTGGAGGTCGGAGCCGGCGCCGGGCTCGGTCATGGCGATCGCGGTCGGCGTCTCGCCCGAGACCATGCGGGGCAGCCAGCGCGCCTTGATCTCGTCCGAGCCGTAGGCGACGAGATAGTCGGCGACGATGTCGGAATGGAGGGTGATGCCGGCGGTCGAGCCGGCATAAGCGAGCTCCTCGTCGATCACGGCGTTGAAGCCGAAGTCGAGGCCGGGGCCGCCATGGGCCTCGGGGACGGTGGGGCAGAGCAGGCCGGCGGCGCCGGACCTGGTCCAGAAATCGCGGTCGATGATGCCCGCTTGCTCCCAGCGCTCGAGGTGGGGGACGAGCTCGCGGGCGAGGAAGCGGCGGACCTGGTCGCGGAACTGGTCGTGCTCGGGCGAGAAGAAGGCGCGGCGGGCGGTGTCTAGCATGGCGGATCCGAGAAGCGGGGCGCGGGGGCGGGCTGGGTGACGCCGCCGATGTTGGCGAAAGTGCCGCGCAGGCGATTGTGCGGATGTTGGGGGGCTTCGGCCATCGACAGGATGGGGGCCACGCAGGCGTCCACGCCTTCGAGACGCTCGCACCAATGGTCGCGCGGACGGGTCAGGAAAAGTGTCCGAAGTTCCTCCCCAAGGCCGGAATCGTGCTGCTCCGACGCCAATCCGAGCCGCTCTTTGAGGAGGGAAAAGAAGCGCGGCTCGAGCGCGCCGACGGCGAGCCACTTTCCGTCCGAACATTGATAGCAATCGTAATAGGCGCGGCCGGTGTCGAGCAGATTGACGCCGCGCTCGTCGCGCCACATCCCGGCGGCGCGCAGCGACCAGGTGAGGGCCGAGAGGATGGCGGCGCCGTCGACCATCGCGCAATCGACCACCTTGCCCCGGCCGGTGGCGCGGGCCGAAAGGATGCCGGCGACCAGCCCGAAGGCGAGCAGCATGCCGCCGCCGCCGAAATCGCCGACCGCGTTGGCCGGCGGGGTCGGCGGCCCGCCGGCGCGCCCGTAGCCGTGAAGCGCGCCGGCGAGCGCGATATAATCGATGTCGTGCCCGGCCCGCGCGGCGAGCGGCCCCTGCTGGCCCCAGCCGGTCATGCGGCCGTAGACCAGGCGCGGATTGTCGGCGCAGAGCGTCTCCGGGCCGAGCCCGAGCCGCTCCATCACGCCCGGCCGGAAGCCCTCGATCAGGGCGTCGGCGCCGCCGGCGAGGCCGCGCACCCGGTCGCGCCCGGCCGCCTCGGCGAGGTCGACGACCAGGGTCTCGGCGCGGCCGCGGGCGAGGATGTCGCAGGCCGGCGGCAGCACCGGCGGCCGGCCGGCGCGCTCGACCCGCACCACCTCGGCGCCATGATCGGCGAGCATCATCGCGGCGAACGGCGCCGGGCCGATCCCGGCCAGCTCGACCACCTTCACGCCTGCCAGCACCCCCGCCATGGCTGTTGTGATAGCGGCCGCGCCGCGGCTCCGCCAGCGCGGCGGCCGTGCGCAGCTAAGGTTAAGTAAAACTTAGGTAAAAAAATAATTCAGGGGCCGTTGACTCGCCGCTCGCCGCCATGTTGTAAAATGCGGCGGCAGAAGAATGGGGGCATTCATGCGCGGGGCAAGAGGGTTGGCCGGGCTGTTGCTGGCGACGTCGTCGTTCGCGCTGGCGACGGCGACCGAGGCAAGCGAGACGAGGACGTACAGCTACGACGCGCTCGGGCGGCTCGTGGCGACGACGAGCAGCGGCACGGTCAATAACGGGCTGGCGACCTCGATCGGCTACGACGCCGCCGGCAACCGGTCGAGCTATGCGGTGAGCGGCGCCGGCGGGGCTCCGCCTCCGCCGCCGCCACCGCCTCCGCCGCCGCCACCGCCTCCGCCTCCGCCACCGCCGCC
>JBJMTY010000244.1:0-2648 GCA_045811445.1 Allosphingosinicella sp.
CGGGCCGCCGCGCAGGTGGATGCCCTCGACGCGCGGCGAATAGACCCAGATCTCGCGCCACGGCAGCGGCTGAGGCAAACCGGGTACCTGGGCGCTGTCGAGCTTGAAGGCGAGCGCCTCGCGCGCGGCGGGCGAGAAAGCGTTGGTGCGCAGGGTCGCCGCGACGACGCCGTGGATCAGGCGCAGGATGCGGTCCTCGTCGATGCCGGCGACCTGCGACAGGCCCTCGCGTATGTCGCCCTCGGCCGCTTCCGCCGCCTCGGCGCGGGCGCCGTTCTTCGCGCCCGGCGCGTGCAGCGCGTCGAAATGGGCGATGATCGCCCGGGTGACGGCGGGGGCGCGGCGCAGCGCCTCGACCACCGTCGCCATCGAGTAGGAGAGGCCGCCCTGGCGCAAATAGCGGAACCAGGCGCGGAACAGGACGACGGCGCGCTGGTCGAGCGTGCTGGCGACGAGCAATTGGTTGAAGACGTCGTTCTCGGCGCGGCCTTCGAGCACCTCGGCGATCGCTTTTTCGACCAATTCGGCGCGCTCGAGCACCGGCGCCGCCTCGCCGCTGCGCGTCTCGAGCAGGAATTCGTGGATGTAGCCGAGCCGCCCCTCGTCGAGCGCCCAGGGATGCTCCTCGAGCACGCGGAAGCCGAAATTCTCGAACACCGGCACCGCGTCGGAGAGCGGGATCAATTCGCCGAGCCGATAGGTCTTGAGCCGCAGCCGCTTCGGCCCGTCCTCGGCGGCGCGGAACAGGCGGGCGTCGCGCGAGCCGGCGGCGCTCAGCTCGCAGATACGCAATATGTCGCGCGCCGCCTCGGCCGCGCCGGTGCGCAGGCGGTAGGTTTCCGGGAAATCGTCGAGATAGGTGATGGCGAGGCGGGTGGCGCGGGCGGCGCCGACCTGCTCGACCAGGGCTTCCTCGACCGCCGGCTCCCAGCCGCGCACCATCTCGTCCAGCCGCCGGTCGAGCTCCGCGGCGTCCGGCGTCGGCGACGTGGCCGCGACCGACAAGGTGTAGCGGATGAGGGCGAGGTCGCCGTCGCCCAGCTCCACCGACCAGTTGGTGATGCGCCCCTCGGCGGCTTCCTCAATCATCTTGCCGATCGCGATGCGGCGGCGGGTGGTGAGCTCGTCGCGCGGCAGCCAGACGAAGGCGAAGAGGTGGCCCTTGAGGATCGAGCGGACGAGGACGAGGGTCGGGCGCGGCCGGTCGGCGAGCGACATCGCCGTCACCACCAAGGCGCGGATCGCATCGCGGCCGAGATTGACCAGGAGGTCGCGCGGCAGCGCGGTGACCGCGTGGCGCAGCGCCTTGCCGCTATGGCCGCGCGGATCGAAGCGGAAGTCCTCCTCGAGCTGGTTGAGGGTGCGGCGCAGCACCGGCACGGTCTCGACCGGCGCGGTCAGCGCCTCGCTGGTCCAGAGGCCCGCATGGACACCGATGGCGGTCACCTTGCCGCCCTCGCGGATCGGCACGACGACGAGATCGAGCGGCACCCGGCGGTGGACGCTGGAGCGCAGGTCCGCCTTGGCGACGAGCGGCGCCGAATGCTCCTCCAGCCAGCGCATCGCGCCGAGCGCGCCGCCTTCGTCGGTCGGCTCGCCGGGGATGCGGAACAGGCCGAGCGCCTCGCTCGGCTGGCCGGTCGGCCGCTCGACATGATAGCCGAGCAGGGTCATCGCGCCGTCGGCGAACCAGCGCAGCAAAGCCGCGCCTTCCGGATCGTCGACCTCCTCGGCGTCGGCGCGCATCCGGGCCTGCATCGCCCGCCAGTCGGTGACCGCGGCGCGCACTTCGGCGAGGACGCGGTGGAGCTCGGCGACGATCTCGCGGCGGTCGCGCCCGCCGGC
This sequence comes from Allosphingosinicella sp., assembly GCA_045811445.1. Lineage (GTDB taxonomy): Bacteria > Pseudomonadota > Alphaproteobacteria > Sphingomonadales > Sphingomonadaceae > Allosphingosinicella. The sequence continues at coordinate 1,846 of JBJMTY010000244.1, forward strand.
GCGGTCGACCTCGAGGTACATCATCGATTCCCGGCGGCCGGCATCGTCGCAGAGCGGCTCGACCGAGACCAGCCGGTCGCCCTCGTCGCGCTCGACGCAGACCACCGGGTGGAGCAGGCGGTGGACGATGAGGCCGCGGGCGGCGAGCGCGTTGGCGACCGAGTCGACCAGGAACGGCATGTCGTCGTTGACGATGCCGATCCGCATCCGCCGGTGGCCGAGCGCGCCGCCCAAAGATTCGAGCCGGACCAGAGCGAGGCCGCGCGGCCGGCGCTCGGCGACCGCGGCGAGGAACTGGGCGGCCTCCAAGCGGTCGGCGTCGGTGAAGTCGGCGATCTCGCCCGGCAGCGCGCCTTCGACCAGGACATGGGCGAGGGTGTCGAGAATCCGCACGTCGGTCGGCTTGGCGGCCGCGACAATGCTGTCCGAAGTCATACAGGGCTCCCGAAGGCGCGGCCGCGGGCGGGCCGCCGGCTGTTCGTGCCGGCCCTATGCTCCTCGGGATCGGGAGGGGCAACCCCTGGGGGGGGGCCTGATCCTCCCTGTGCGCGAAGCGCATGGGGAGGGGGACCGCACGAAGTGCGGTGGAGGGGCTGTCGGCGCCGGCAAAGCCCCTCCACCAGGCTTCGCCTGGTTCCCCTCCCCATCGCCTGCGGCGACAGGGAGGATGGATCTGGCCTAGGCTGAATCGACATTCAGCGCATCCAGATCATGGTTGCGGCGAGTTGGATGAGCTGAGGAAGTGGAGGGCTCTTCGGTCGTAGCGCGTGGCGAAGCGGCGGAAGTGTTTGAGTTTGTTGAAG
>JBJMTY010000245.1:0-3148 GCA_045811445.1 Allosphingosinicella sp.
CCCAGTTGGCCGCTTCGGTGGCGCCGGAGGTGAAATAGAGCTTCCCGCTGACTGGTTCGGAGCCTGTGAGGGCGTCCAAAACCCTGTTTCGCGCCACTTCCACCGCGGCGGCAGCCTCGCGCCCCAGCCTGTGGCTGCTGTGCGGGTTGGCGAACCTTTCCTCGAGCCAGGGCCGCATCGCCGCCGCCGCCTCGGGCGCGAGCGGAGTGGTCGCCTGATAATCGAGGTAGATGGGCGTCACGCGGCCTGGCGCCTGGCGAAGATCGCCCGCCATTCGCCGAGCAAGGCATCGACGTCCGCTTCCCCGGTCCGAGGGCCGAAGCTGACGCGGATGACCTCGCGCGCCGGCCCCTCCTCCCAGCCCATCGCGGTGAGGACCGGGCTGGTCTTGAGGCTGCCCGAGGCGCAGGCGCTGCCCGCGGTGACGGCGATTCCGGCGAGATCGAGCTGCATCATCTGCGCGGCGCCCGGCACGCCGGGCATGCGGTAGCAGGCGATGGTGGCGATGCGCGGCGCAGCGTCGGCGACCACTTCGCCGCCGGCCGCGCGCACGCCCTCGTCGAGCCGGGCGCGCAGGCGTTTCGCTTCCTCATACCAATGATGGTCCGCCTCGCAGGCCGCGGCGAAGCCCATGATCGAGGGGACAGCGGGCGTGCCGGGGCGGTAGCCGCCTTCCTGGCCGCCGATCGCGTCGAGCGTCGCCGGATCGCGGACGAGCAGCGCGCCGATGCCCGGCGGGCCGCCGAACTTGTGGCCGGCGACGACGAGGAAATCGGCCTCGGGCAGCTCCAGCTTGCCGGCGCTCTGCGCGCAGTCGCACAGCAGCAGGCCGCCCGCCGCCTTCACCCGGGCATGGACCTCGGCGACCGGGTGAACGACACCCGTCTCGTTGTTGACCGACTGGACCGCGACCAGCGGGCGGTCGGCGCCGGCCAGGGCGCGGTCGAGATCGTCGAGGTCGAGCGTGCCGTCGGCCTTCACCGCGACCTGCCGCGCGCCCGGGGCGCTGCGGTGGACCGCCGGGTGCTCGACCGCGGAAATGACGAAGCCGCCCCCCTTGGCCCGATCGAAGACCAAAGCGATCGCCTCGGTCGCGCCGGAGGTGAAGACCAAAGTGCCGTCCCAGCCGAGCGCCCTGGCGATGCGGGCGCGCGCTTCCTCGAGCCGGGCGCGGACGGCGCGGCCCTCGGCGTGCGGCGAGGAGGGATTGGCCCAGACGCGGCAGGCCTCGGCGATGGCGGCGGCGGCCTCGGGCAGGATCGGCGTCGTCGAGGCGTGGTCGAGATAGATGCGATCGCTCAAGAGAGGCGTCCCTTTCAAATTGCGTGACGGGCTTCGCGGCCTATATAGAGCGGCACGCGCGCGGGGGCAGCCCCGCTTTGTCTCCTATCCAGCACCCGCAGGTTCGATGCCCGAAGTCATCTTTCCCGGCCCCGAAGGCCGCCTCGAAGGCCGTTTCGCGCCGGGCCCGCGCCCGCGCGCGCCGGTCGCCCTCATCCTCCACCCCCACCCGCAGGGCGGGGGCACGATGAACAACGCCATCGTCCAGGCGCTCTACAAGACCTTCGTGCGGCGCGGCTTCGCGACCTTGCGGTTCAACTTCCGCGGCGTCGGCAAGAGCCAGGGCGTGTTCGACAACGGCATCGGCGAATTGAGCGACGCCGCCTCCGCGCTCGACTGGGTGCAGCAGATCCATCCCGAGGCCGAATCGACCTGGATCGCCGGCTTCAGCTTCGGCGCCTGGATCGGCATGCAGTTGCTGATGCGCCGGCCCGAAGTGCGCGGCTTCATCTCGATCGCGCCGCCGGCCAACATGTACGACTTCACCTTCCTCGCCCCCTGCCCTTCCTCGGGCATCATCATCCAGGGCGAAGGCGACGAGGTGGCGACGCCGGGCGCGGTCCAGAAGCTGGTCGACAAGCTGCGCACCCAAAAGCACATCACCATCCACTACGACACCATCCCCGCCGCCAACCATTTCTTCGCCCACGAAATGCCGCAGCTGATGAAGTCGGTGGACGATTATCTGGACTTCCGGCTCGATCCGAGCTGTCCGATCCGGTGACCTTCGTCGCCCCGGCGCGGGCCGGGGCCTCACCCGTTCGTTGCCTAAGGGTCCCCTAGGTGAAGCAGCGGGCCGAACGCCGGCGCCGATCGGCACGCGCGCTTTTCGCCCCTTTTCACCACCTCAACGACATGCATGAGAGCCCGGCGTCGATCTTCGCGATCTCTCCGGTCTCCAGCCGTACCACGTCGAGGCCCCGCGCGGCGACCAACGCCGCCGTCTCAGGAAAGGCCGCGGCCATCAGCACGCGATCCTTGACACGAATCAAGTTCGCGGCGCGCTCCTCACCTTCGGGCGTCACGATCACGTCACGGCCGGCGAAGGCCGGCGCCAACGCGGGCGTCGCTATCAGCGTCCGTTCGTCGACCAGGGCGCAGGCGGTCTTGAGATGCAGCACGCCGGAGGGCGTTTCGACCACCCGCGCGGTGCGGCCGAGGTCCCGGAGCATGGCGCAGACGCACATCGCGCCGAGCCGATCGGTGCGGCTGGAGAGCCCGATCAATATCTCGTCCGCCAGGATCAGCATGTCGCCACCGTCGGCATGGCCTTCGTCCTGTTGCAGCACGCGCGCGAAGCGGCGGCGCAGCACCGGCGCGATCTCGGCGGTCTCGCCGGTCCGGCTCGGGGCGCCGGGCCTCAGCAGGATGGCGCCCTCGGGAAGGACGAAGGCCGGATCCTCGACGAACACCGCATCGGGATAGGCTTCAAGGGGCGCCAGCGTCTCGACCGCCACGCCCGCAGCTTCGAGCGCGGTGACATAGATGCGATGCTCGGCCAGCACGCCTTCGTAGCTCGGCGCCTCGAAGCCGGTGCGCAAGCCCTCGACGACGTTCGGCGCGGGCGTGCGCACGATCGCATGGCCGAAGTCGAAGACGCGGCGGCTCATAAGGTCCAGATCAGTACGTTGGCGAAGAGGACGAGCGCGGCCGCGACCATCAGCGCGCCCTGCTTGCGCTCGCCCCGTTTCGCAATGAGCCAGAGCCCGCCGGCCGTCAGCGCGAAGGCGGCGAGCACAGCGATGGAGAGCGAGATGTCGACGAGGCCGGTCATCGGGCGTCAGGTCCAAAAAATGGGGAAAAGTCG